>NZ_JAMYSA010000019.1:0-75071 GCF_040321735.1 Mesorhizobium sp. M0293 | reverse complement strand
AGCTTCTTCTCGTGCAGGAGGATGTAGACGTCCTCGAGCTCGGCAACCATCTTGTCGGCGTTGGTGACGAAGTAGGGCGAGAGGTAGCCGCGGTCGAACTGCATGCCTTCGACGACTTCGAGTTCGGTCTCGGCGGTCTTGGCTTCCTCAACCGTGATGACGCCTTCGTTGCCGACCTTCTGCATCGCTTCCGCGATCATCTTGCCGACCGACTCGTCGCCATTGGCCGAGATCGTGCCGACCTGGGCAACTTCCTCGGAGGTCTTGATCTTCTTGGCGGCCTTGCCGAGCGCCGAGACGACTTCGGTCACGGCCAGATCGATGCCGCGCTTCAGGTCCATCGGGTTCATGCCGGCGGCAACCGCCTTGTGGCCTTCCTGGACGATCGACTGCGCCAGAACGGTCGCGGTCGTGGTGCCGTCGCCGGCGATGTCGTTGGTCTTCGAAGCAACTTCGCGGACCATCTGCGCGCCCATGTTTTCGAACTTGTCCTCAAGTTCGATTTCCTTGGCGACGGTGACGCCGTCCTTGGTGATGCGCGGCGCGCCGAACGACTTGTCGATGACGACGTTGCGGCCCTTGGGGCCGAGCGTGACCTTCACCGCGTCGGCGAGGATGTTGACGCCGCGCAGCATGCGCTCGCGGGCATCACGGGAGAATTTTACGTCTTTGGCAGCCATTTTTAGCTCCTGGCAGGGGCTTTGATTGAGCCCGGGAATTCAGTTGAGGGAAAGGCTTGATATCAGCCGATGATGCCCATGATGTCGGATTCCTTCATGATCAGAAGGTCTTCGCCATTGAGCTTGACTTCGGTGCCCGACCACTTGCCGAACAGGATGCGGTCGCCAGCCTTGACGTCCAGGGGGACCAGCTTGCCAGCTTCATCACGAGCGCCGGAGCCGACAGCGATGATCTCGCCTTCCTGCGGCTTTTCCTTTGCCGTATCCGGGATGATGATCCCGCCGGCGGTCTTGGATTCGGATTCGACCCGGCGAACGACCACGCGGTCATGAAGCGGGCGGAACTTCGACTTTGCCATTTTTTCTTCCTCGATGAGAACGGTGAGAAACAGTTCCTCCGTCCGGCGGCGCCGGACATATGAGTTAGCACTCACCAATGGCGAGTGCTAACGTGGCGCTGAAATAGGCTGGCGGCTCGCCGGAGTCAAGGCGCTCGGAGCCATGAATTGCTCGATCAAAGCCCTGCCGCGCCCGACAATGAACTTACCGGCGCCTTGGCGATCCAAGCACCAGAAGCGGGCACCGTTCCGCCAGCGGGTACGAGCCGCTCGGCACGACACGCACGTCGCCGAAGCAGCCGCTCGCCTCATCGATCAGCATGGCCAGCGTCGCGAAGCAATAAATCGTTTCGGAACCTGCATAAACATCGATGGTGTTGATGGAGGCCATGCTCCATCCCGTGTTCGCGGCAAGGGCTCTGCGGTCGGGAAAGTTCTTGTCAAAAGCATCGCGGATTGCCTGCACCTCTATGGCGCGGTCGCAATCGTTCGTCGTACACGCCATTGCTATGCGCCATTTGAGGGCGTGGAAATTCCCGACCTCGCCGGCCAAGGCTTGGGCCTCGATGCTGCGCAAATCGTCAAACGTCTCTGGGCCGGCGAAAACGCGGATCGCTACCTGCCCCTGCGGCTTCAGGACTCTGGCGATCTCGCTCAGCAGCGCGCGGCGAGAGCGTGCGGAATCGACGACGGTCAAGCAACCGTCACCAATGACTGCGTCGAGGCTGGCGTTGCCGATTGAAAGGCTCAGCCAATTCCCGGTCATCGCTCTGCGACAGGCGTCGTCGCCCGGCCACACGCCGGAAACCATTGCAGCGGATCCATCGACCGCCAGCATCGTCCGGCCAAGGCCCGCCAGTTCCGGAGTAACGCCCAGCAGCAGAACATCGGCCTCGTCCAGATCGAGCTCGCGCTTGACAATGCCAACTGTTTCCGGCGGCGGCCGCAACGGCGCGTCCAGTAGCTGCCAGTGCCGATGATAATTGTCCCAATGATCTGTCATGCAAATTCGCCGGAGGCTAAGAAAGTCTGGCGCCGAATGCTCATAGCCGCTTAATAGAAGTGGGGATGAAGCCAAGGAGGTTAGCTGTGTCGCGCATCGTTGTCATAACGCATGAGCATGACCGGTTTCTGGGCAAGCGCAACCTCCTGCTGCGCAGGGACAGCCCTTATTTGCTTTTCGATATTCTTGGGAAACTGAAAAGGCGTGGCCATTCGGTCCGGGTTCAACAAGGTCCGTCGAAGGCACACAGCGCCGACATCGCGGTTCTGCACGTTGATGCCACGGTGACGTCCGCAGACTATGTCGACTATGCACGGAGTTTTCCATTCTGCCTCAATCTGGGGGCGTCCGACATATCCAAACGACGGGTCAGTGGAGCGTTGATAGTCGACGGAGATTCCTGGCAAGGCCCGGTCATCGTCAAAAGCGACCTCAATAACCAGGGTATTCCGGAGACGCTCCTCAACCGGCGATCGGAGCGCGCGGGGAAATCGCCGCCTTTTCCGCACATGCAGACCCTGCCGCCCTATCAGATCTATGGATCTCTCGGCGACGTTCCAGATGGCGTCTTCGAGCGCGATGATCTGGTCGTGGAAAAGTTCATTCCTGAAAGAGAACCCGACGGCTTCGCGGCACGCTTCTGGGTGTTTTGCGGAGAGCGCGAGCGTTGCACCCGCTATATATCGCCAAACAGCCTGGTCAAGGCATCGGAAACGATCCGACGTGAGACCGTTCCCGTTCCTGACGAAATGCGCGAGCGGCGACGTGAGCTAGGCTTTGACTACGGGAAGTTCGATTTCGTCATTCATGAGGGCAGGGCAATCCTCCTCGATGCCAACAACACCCCAGGCCGTCCCAAAAACCTCGTGAAGATGTTCGCTGCCGGCGCTTCCGATCTGGCCGACGGCTTCGAGGGCATCATTCATCGGGCGAGATAGGCCGATAGCTGGCCGAGATCGTCGTCGCGCCGTCCCGCCTGAGTCAGTCGTTAAAAAACAGGCCCAGCTGCGTGTGAATGATCGAACGATAATCTTCGATCGTGCGGCGGCTTTCCGCTTCGCCCTCGGCGAGCGCCAGGCGCACCACGCCGCCGGCGAGCTGGAAGATCAGTAGAACCATGCGTTCGAACCGCTCGCGCTTCTCGGGTTCTAGCAGAGTGATGACGTGGTCGCAGAACATCCTGGCTTGATGTCGGGTTTCTGCGATGTCGAGATTCTTGAGCGCCTTGTCGGCCTGGATGGCATTCTGCAGATCCTGGATGGCCGGATCGCCGGCGACGCGGCTGAGATAGTCGTCAAGCAGCCGGTCGGCGGCGGCGATCACGTCCTTGGCCTCGCGGATGTCGGCGATGATCGCCGTCAGCCGTGCACGGCTGACCTCTGAAAACCGCTCGTAGAGCATCGCCAGGATCGCCGATTTGTTGGGAAAATAATGGTAGACGGTGGCGATCGGCCCACCCGCCAGCATGCCGACTTCCTTCATGGTGACGGCGTCGATGCCCTTCTCGCCGATCAGCCGCATGGTCGTCGACAGGATCGCGTCGATGCGCTCGCGGCTGCGTTCCTGCTTGGGCCTGCGCCTGGGCTCGGTGGCTGTTCTCTTCACTTCCGTCATGCATCGATCTTTCGCACGGTTTTCAAATTCCGGTTGACAAGAAATGTGATCAAGTATCAGCTTCTATAAATGCTGACAGGTTGTCAGTTTTTTTGCCGCGCGGCAAGGACGTTGGGGAGGCGCCTTTGACTTCGACAAATGCCGGCCACTTGGGCAATGGCGACTGGCTGGTCGGCAATCCGACAGGTTGGCAGCTTGCCTCGGCCCTGTGGATCGGTTCGGTCGGCTTGCTCATCCTCGGGCTGCAGCCCGTGTTGCTGGGCGCGCTCTACACCGAGGGCCATGTCAGCGGCGATGAGCTGGCGCTGGTCGCGACCGCCGAGATGATCGCCATCGCCGTCGGTTCGGCTGTCGTGGCGATGCTGCTTTCGGCGCACAAGATGCGCTGGAAAAGTGCGGCCCTCCTGCTGCTGCTGGCGCTGGCCAATGTGTGGACGGCCTATGCCGCAACCGCCAACACGCTGATCACGGCCCGCGCCCTGGCCGGGCTGGCCGAGGGCGGTCTGGTCGCGGCCGCCACGGAGTTGATCGCCCGTTCGCGGCGCGCCGAGCGCATCGGCGGCTTTTTCGTCACCATGCAGACGCTGGCGCAATGCGCGCTTGCCCTGTTGCTGGCGCTCTATGTCATCCCGGCAGCCGGATCGGCAGGCGGCTTCATCGTTCTTGCCGTCGTCTGTGTCGCGTCGCTGGCGGTCGCCTTCACCGTCCCCGGGGACTATGCCGATCTCCCGAAGGAAGAGAACCTGGCCAATGTGCTGACGGTTCCCTCGCTGACCGCGCTGCTGTCGGTGTTCTGCTACTTCATGTTCTTCGGTGCGGTCTGGGCCTTTCTGGAACCGCTTGGCGCACAATACGGCATCGATGGCCGCACCGTCGGCCTGATCGTCTCGGCGAGCCTCGCGGCGCAGGTCCTGGGCGCGATGACGGCGACCGTCTTCGAGGCGCGCATCGATTATCGCTTGGCCATCGCGGCGATCGGCACCGTCGCGCTTGTCAGCTCGCTAGTTCTCGCCAGCGGACCTGGCCTCACCACATTCTGGGTCGCCGCCCTGGTCATGGGCTTCATCCTCTTGTTCATCGTGCCCTACCAGATCCGGCTGGCGATCACCGCCGACGAGACGCGCACCGCCGTGCTCTTGGTGCCGGCAGCCCAGCTGTTCGGCCTGGCGGTCGGGCCGATCGCCGCGTCGCTGCTGATCGACGGCAAGGATTTCCGGCCGGTGCCGGAATTCGCCGCCGCCAGCGCCGTTGCCAGCGTGCTTCTGCTCGGTCTGTTCATCCTGGTGACGCGGCGTCGCCGCGCCAGATCATGATCCCGAAAAGTGAGGCCGGTTTTCGGTAGAGATCATGATCCAACAAAAAGCCTGAGCGGGGAGCGCCATGTCGAGCAATTGGAGCAACTGGTCCGGTTTCGTGCGCGCCGAACCGAAGCTGATCGCCAATCCCGCCGATGCCGGCGAACTTGGCGATCTCGTGCGCACTGCGCCCGGCCCGGTGCGTGTCGTCGGCGCCGGTCATTCCTTCACGCCGCTGGTGAAATCCGAGGGCACGATCCTGTCGCTGGAGAGACTGGACGGGCTGGTCTCGCACGACCCGGAAAAAAACCAGGCGCGGGTGCGGGCAGGGACCCGGCTTGGCCCGCTGATGCACATCCTGCAAGGCATTGGCCAGGGCCTGCCCAATATGGGCGACATCGACCGCCAGGCGATCGGTGGCGCGCTGGGCACGGCCACGCACGGCTCGGGACCGACGCTCGGCGCCTATCACACGCAGCTGGAGACGGTGCAGATCGTCGACGGGCTGGGCAAGCTGCGCGACTTCAAGCGGGCAGGGGACCAGGAGACGATCCATGCCATCGGCGTCGCGCTCGGCGCCTTCGGCGCGATGACCGAAGTGACGCTCAACAACATCCCGACCTACCGGCTGCGCCGCCGCAAATGGGTGCTGCCAATCGCCGACATGCTGCGCGAGTTCGAGACGATGATGGCCGCGCATCGCTCGGCCGAATTCTACCACATACCGTTTTCCGGTTACGCCCAGTTCATCGCCAGCGATCTCAGCGACGCAGCACCGACCCCGCGACCGCCGGAAGCGGATGAGGCTGGGTTGAGAACGCTGCGTCGGCTGCGCACCGGGCTTGCCTGGCTGCCGTCGCTGCGCGGCCGCCTGATCCGCTCGGCAGTCGCCAAATTTCCGGCCGAGGACTACGTGCAGGACTGGCTCAACGTCTATGCCAGCGACCGGCAGACCAAGTTCAACGAGATGGAATATCATCTGCCGTTCGAGGAAGGGCCGAAAGCGCTGGTCGAAATCATCGAGCTGACGGAGAAGCGCTTTCCCGAGGTCTATTTCCCGATGGAGGTGCGCACCGTTGCGCCCGACGAATTCTGGCTGTCGCCATTCTACAGGAGGCCGACCTGCTCGATCGCCATCCATCATGACGCGGCGAACGATCCGCTGCCGTTCATGCGGGCAGTCGAGCCGATCTTTCGTAGATATGGCGGCAGGCCGCATTGGGGCAAGATGCACAGCCTGAAGGCGGCGGAGCTGAAAAAGCTCTACCCGCGCTGGGACGACGCCATGGCGGTGCGCCGCGATATCGATCCGCAAAACCGCTTCGTCTCGCCCTACATGGCCGGTTTGTTCGGCATCGCACAATGAGCACCTATTTTTCCGCCCTGTCGGGCGCACTGAAGGAAGCCGGCATCTTCCAGCCCTGCCTGCTGCTCGATCGCGACCGGCTGGACAGCAACATTGACCTGGTAAAGGGGAGACTGGATCCCGGCCTCGCCGTGCGGCTGGTCGACAAGTCGCTCGCCTGCCTGCCTCTGCTTGCCCATATCGGCAAGGCGCTTGGCACCAATCACGTCATGACCTTCCATCCGCCGATCAGCGAGGCGGTGCTGAAGGCGTTTCCCGATGCCGATCTGCTCTACGGCAAGCCGATGCCGATCGGCGCGGCAAGGGCTGCGCTTTCGAAGGGCGCGGCCGACTGGTCGCGTGTCTGCTGGTTGATCGATACGCAGGAGCGGCTGGCGGAATATGGCGCACTCGCTGACGAACTCGACATCGAGCTGCGTATCGCTTTCGAGATCGATGTCGGACTGCATCGCGGCGGCTTTGCCAGCCCGGAGGCGTTGTCGAAGGCGTTGAGCGCACTGCCGGCCAAGCTGCGTTGCGAAGGCGTCATGGCCTATGAGGCGCATGCGCCGCACATTCCGGGCCTGTTCGGTGGACCGGCGAAAGCCCTGGCAAAGGCGTCGGCGCAGGCCGCGGCGTTCGTCGCTTGCCTCGGTCCGGACCAGCGCCGCATCCTGAACATCGGCGGCAGCAAGACAGCATTGCTTCATCATGGCGGCGTGGCCAACGAAGTGTCGATGGGCTCGGCCTTCGTGCTGCCCAGCGATTTCGATACATCAGGCCTCGAAGGCTTCCAGCCGGCTGCCTTTGTCGCAACGCCGATCCTGAAAGTGGTCGAGCCGATGCTGCCCGGCCCGCCAGCCGTCACCCGCCTGCTGCAGGCGCTCGGCCGGTTTCCACGCAAGGGCTGCTACCTCTATGGCGGCAAGTGGATGGCCGAGCCCGTGTTCCCCGAAGGTATGCGGACGAACGGCCTGCTCGGCCTGTCCTCCAACCAGCAATTCATGGGCTTGCCGGCCGATGCGACCGCAAGGCCCGACGACTACGCCTTCCTGCGCCCGACGCAGAGCGAGGCCGTGCTGCAGCAATTCGGATCGATCGTAGTGTTTTCCGGCGGCAGGATAATCGATCGCTGGCCGGCGCTACCGATGGCGTGATCGGCTACGCCCTCACCGGTATCCATATCTCCAGCCCGCCATTGCCGCTGCGCGGATCGAATTCGGGGCCATAGCGCTCGAACTCCGGCGCATCGGATATTTCATGGCCGGACGCCGGCAGCCATTTGTTCCAGATCGTGTTGACCGTACGGCGGATGGTCGAGATGTGTTCGCGGTGGGCGAACACAGCATATTTCTGCGCCGGCACCCGCACCCGGCTGAATTCCTTCGGCAGGTTGGAAAAGTCCGACACCTCGACGCCGGCGATGTAGTCGAAATTGCCGGAATCGTCGCCGTTGACGCAGACGCCATAGGCGACGTCGCCTGTCTCGCCCGGAATGTTGCCGATATAGGGGCCAAAGCGCTGCCACTGCATCGGGATAGCGGCGCTGGTTTCACAGCTGTAGCGTTCGCCGAGGCCGGCGATCAGAAACGGCCGGCTGGTCTCGAAGCGCGGCGGTTCGAGGTTGGTAAGAAAGGACTGGTCCATCAGGATCGGCTCCACGAGGTCGAGATTTTTGAGCGTGCCTTGCGCGCGCACCAGTTCCGGCGTGGTGCCGAACTGGTCGCGGAAGGCACGGGTGAACGCCTCATGCGAGTTGTAGCCGGCATCGAGCGCGAGCGAGAGAATGTCGGGCGCGCCGCCGGCCAGCTTGCGCGCCGCTTCGCTCAGCCGGCGCGCGCGCATGTAGCCCATCACCGACCGGCCGGTGGCAGCGCCAAACGCACGCGTCACGTGAAAGCGCGACACGCCGCTGCTTTGCGCGACATCGTCGAGCGAAATCGCCTCCGGCAAATGGCTTTCGACGAACCACAGCGCTTTCTCGGTCGGGTTCATGGGGCTCCTTTTCGCATTGGGCGGATCACCTTGCCACCTTCCCGCAAAGCCAGTTTGATCGAAATTGCGCAATCTGCACGATAGCATCGGCTGGCTTTCGCTTGACAGTGCCAGGCGGCATCTTCTAGAGCGTTATGTTATTACATAATGAGAGCGCGCAATGCCTGTTTCCCCCACACATGAGTGGCCCATCACTCCGTCCGAGAAATCCGTTGCGAAGCGATTGGGGGAAATCTACGCTGGACCCGTGATGGTCCCCGAGTCGAAAGGCGAGGGGTGAAAAGGGAACACGGTGAGGCCTGCTCAGGTCGAGGCCGTGGCTGCCCCCGCAACTGTAAGCGGCGAGCAAAATCCGTGAATGCCACTGGCCGGCAAGGCTGGGAAGGCAGGATGGCGCAACGACCCGCGAGCCAGGAGACCTGCCATCAGCATGAGTTGACCGGACGGGGTGTGCCGGGAGGAAACGCGGATTTCGGTCTTGTCGGCCGGCTCGCCAGCGTCCTTCCGTCGCCAGTTTTGGAAAGTGACGGAAAGTTGGACGGCTCCATCGATCCCATCCATCGCATCATCGTGTGTACGCTTTGCCGTGACGTCCCCACAGGGATCAGGTCGGGTGAAGGCCTTAGTGCCGATTTGCGCTCCCGGCTCTCTGTCCATTGCGAGCCGGCCGTGGCGCACGGCTTCGCGGTCGAAGGCGTGGATTGCATGGCAGGCTGCGCGCGGCCGCTGACGGTCGCGTTCCAGGCACAAGGCAAGGCCACCTATCTCTTCGGCTCGATCGACGCGCAGGCCGATGTTGGCGACCTCGTGCGATTCGCCGGACTCTATGCCTCGCTCGCCGATGGCTGGCGCAATTCCGGGCAGCGTCCGGCTGGATTGGCCGGCAAGACGCTGGCCCGCATCCCGGCTCCGGGCAATCTGGCAGGCAGCAGCCGATGACGCCGCTTCTCGAAGCGCGCGACCTCTGCGCCATGGCGAATGGGCGAGATCTGATCCAGGCGGTCACTCTGTCGGTGGCCGCTGGCGACCGCCTCGCCATCATTGGACCCAACGGCGCCGGCAAGACGACGCTGCTGCGCATGCTGTCGGGCATGCTGCGACCGAGCTCAGGCGAGGTGAAGCTTGGCGGGCGGCGGCTGGACAGGATCTCCGCCGCCGAGCGGGCACTGCATATCGCCGTGGTCGGCCAGACCGACCAGCCCGATCCGCGGCTGGCGGTGATCGACTATGTCGAGCTTGGCCGCGTCCCGCATACCGGGCTGAGGCGCAGGAGCGAGGAGCGCGACATTGTCGTCGATGCGCTGCGCCAAACCGGTCTGCTGCCGCTGCTTGGCCGCACCATCGGCTCGCTGTCGGGCGGCGAGCGCCAGCGCGCCCAACTGGCGCGCGCCATCGCGCAGCAGCCAAAAATCCTGTTCCTCGACGAGCCGACCAACCATCTCGACCCGCGCGCCCGCGGCGAACTGCTCGAACTCGTGGCCGGCTTCAGCATGACGGTGATCGCGGTGCTGCACGATCTGGCGCTGGTCGCACCCTTCGCCACCAGGGTGGCGGTGATGAACCATGCCCGTCTGCAAGCGCTCGCCGCACCGCGCGAAGCGCTGACCCAACAGCTGATCCGCGAGATTTTCGGCATCGATGTGCTGCGTCTGCGCCACCCGACCGAAGACCGCGAACTGACGGTGTTCGAGGTTCCGAATCGTGCCGCGCCGCCGTCCTGACTGAAGCCGTTCCGTATTCCAACAAAGGAGCAACATCCGTGAAACGCCTCGCCTTTTCGCTTGCCTTCTCGCTGCTGGCCTCGACAGCCCTGGCCTTCCCGGTAACCGTCGACAGCTGCGGCAAACCACTGACTTTCGACGCGCCGCCGAAGCGCGCCGTCATCCATGATCTCAACATGGCCGAGATGGCTTTCGCGCTGAAACTGCAGCCGTCGATCGTCGGCCTGACCGGCATTACCGGATGGTACAAGGTCGGCCCCGAATTCAAGGCCGAGCAGGGTTCGATCCCGGAACTGGCGCCAAAGTATCCGACGCTCGAAAACATCGTCGCCGTCGAGCCCGATTTCTTCTTCGCCGGCTGGCATTATGGCATGAAGCCGGGCGGCGAGGTGACGCCCGACACGCTTGCCCCGCACGGCATCAAGACGCTGGTGCTGACGGAAAGCTGCATCCATCTCGACAAGACCCGCCCCGCCGCCTCGATGGACCTGCTCTATGGCGACGTCGAAAAGCTGGGCAAGATCTTCGGCAAGGAGGCCGAGGCGGAGAAGCTTGTCTCCGGCTGGAAGACGCAACTCGCCATCATCATCGCCAAGATCGGCGACAGCAAGGGAACGAGGGTGTTCCTGTACGATTCCGGTGAGGACAAGCCGTTTACCGCGGGCAAGTTCGCCATCCCCAGCGCCATGATATCGGCCGCCGGCGGCGACAACATCATGGCCGACATGGACACCAGCTGGGGCAACACGGACTGGGAAACGGTGGCCTCGCGCAATCCGCAATTCCTCATCCTGCTAGATTACCAGGACGGCGGCGGCTACAGGAAGCTGCTCGATTTCCTGAAGGCGCATCCGGCGATGAAGGAGACGGATGCGGTCAAGAACGAGCGCTTCGTTGCATTGCGCTATGCCGAGCTGACGCCCGGGCCGGCCAACATCGAGGCGATCGGCAAGATCGCCAAGGCCATGCATCCGGAAGCATTTTGAGGAAGTTTGACGGGTCGAATATGCTTGTGTTGATGGACGGCTTGCCTTGGCGATTGGTTGAAACATCAATCGCTTCGTCATCCACGGGCGGAGCAAGGAGCGTAGCGACGCGGCGCAGACCCGAGGATCCATGCCGCGACTTCCGAGCGTTGCTTCGGTGCAGAATTCTGCTCCGCTGCACGCTTCGGCCAAGGTCCCGGCATGGATCCCAGGGTCTCCGCGACGGCGCTTCGCGCCTGCTCCGCCCTGGGATGACGACGTTGGAGGGGCCTCGGCCAATCTTGAATGGCGAGGCAACGACATGTGTGAAAACGTGAGCTTGCGCCGCAAGCCATTCGCCTTGGCAATGACTACGGGAGCGGCGGCGATCGCCGCTCTCGCTCTGCTGTCGATCGCCTATGGCTCGACGCTGATCCCGTTGACCGACGTCATTGCCGCGCTTGGCCGTGCAATTGGCTTGAGTGGGCACGACGTGTCCGGTCCGGTCGGCAAGATCGTCGTCGATCTGCGGCTGCCGCGCACGATCCTGGCCCTCTGCGTCGGCGCCGGCCTGGGCGTCGTCGGTGCGCTGCTGCAGACGGTGACCCGCAACGATCTTGCCGATCCGTTCCTGTTCGGCCTGTCGTCGGGAGCCGCCGCCGGCGCCGTTTCCGTCATCACCGTCTTCGGCGACAGTTTCGGCATCTGGACGTTGCCGGTCGCGGCCTTCACCGGCGGCCTATTGGCTGCCGGTATCGTCCTACTGCTGGTCGCGCGGGTGAAAGGGCAAGGCCCGGAGCGGCTGATCCTCGCCGGCCTTGCCGTGTCGTTCATGTTCACTGCCTTGACCAACTACCTGGTCTTTGCCGGCGACCAGCGCGCCGCCCACTCCGTGCTGTTCTGGACGATGGGCGGCCTTGGCCTGGCGCGCTGGGACAATATCTGGTTGGGCGCGCTAGGTGCGGGCACCATCCTGGCGTACGCGCTGTGGAACCACCGCCGGCTCGATGCTTTCCTGGCCGGCGAAAACGCCGCCGAAAGCCTTGGCGTGCCGGTGGCGCGGATGCGCAGGATGACGTTTCTCGTCGCCGCCTTCTCGACGGCGATCCTTGTCTCTGTCGCCGGCGTCATCGGCTTCGTCGGGTTGATGATCCCGCATCTGTCGCGCCCGCTGGCGGGTCCCTTGCATCTGCGCCTGGTTGCGAGCTGCGCCGTGTTCGGCGCGGTGCTTTTGCTGGCCAGCGATCTTCTGGCCCGCACGCTGCTGCCGCCGCAGGAACTGCCGATCGGCATCATCACCAGTTCTGTTGGTGCGTTCTTCGTCGTCACCATGCTGATCCGCAACCGGCTGTGATTGCGGTCGGAAACGGTTTACTCAGATCGTCCAGAAATAGCGCACAATGTGAAAGAACACCGGGGCAGCGAAGACCAGGCTATCGGTGCGATCCATCATGCCGCCATGACCTTCGATCAGGTGGCCCCAATCCTTGACGCCCTGGTCGCGCTTGATGGCCGAGGCGACCAGCCCGCCCAGAAATCCCATCGAGCAGGCGACGAAGGCCACGGCCGCCGCCTGCAGCGGCGAAAACGGAGTCACGAACGACAACAGCGCGCCGAGCAGGCTCGCCGACACCAGTCCGCCGATCAGCCCTTCCCAGGTTTTCGACGGCGAGACGTTCGGCGAAAAGCGGTGTTTTCCAAACAGCTTGCCGAAGATGTATTGCAGCACGTCGCTGCCTTGTACGACGATGATCAGGAAGGCGATCAGCAACAGGGTGCGGCCTTCGAAGCCCGGCACGTCGAGCGTCAGCAGGGCAGGGACATGGCTGACGCAATAGACCGATATCATCACCGCCCATTGCTGCGCGGCGATGCGCTCGAGGAAGCGTTCGGTGTCGCCATGCAGCGCCGTGATGGCCGGCATCAACAGGAAGCAGTAGACCGGAATGAAGATGACGAAGAGCCCGTACCAGGCGGTCCACACCAGCCAGTACTGAAACGGTATGATGATGCCGAACATGCCAAGCAGCACCCAATGGTCGCTGCGGCGGGTGTGCGTCAGCGTCACGAATTCGCGCAGCGCGGCGAAGGAGATCAGCGCGAACAGGATGGTCATGCCGTAGCGGCCGAAGAAGAAGGCGACCGTCATCATCGCCACCATCACCCACCAGGCGTTGATGCGCTGGGTGAGATTGACCAGCGTCGAACTCAGCGGCTTCGGCGCCCGCGCGCAAAGTATGGCGGCAACGATGCTGGCGGTGGTCAAAACCGCCAGCAGGCCGATGATCAGGATGGAGATCTCGTGGCGCATCAATCGTCTCGCTCGGGACGCGGGTTGAGCGCCAGAAGCGTGGCGTGGGCGCGCTCGAGAAAGGCGCGGCGTTCCTCGCCCGGGCCAACCGCGACCGGTGCGCCGAAGACGACGCGGCACAGCAGCGGCACCGGCAGGAACTGGCCCTTGGGCAGCACGCGCGACATGTTCTCGATCCAGCACGGGATCAGCTCGACCTCCGGCCGCGCCATCGACAGATTGTAGAGCCCGGAGCGAAAGGCCAGCAGCGGCTCCTCGGTCATGTTGCGGGTGCCCTCGGGAAACAGGATCAGCGAGTGGCCCTGGTCGAGAACCGACAGCATGATCTCGATCGGATTTTCCTCAGGCTTCGTCCATTGCCGGTTGATGAGCACGGATGACAGCATGTCCTCGGCAATGAAGCGACGCAGCCGTGACTTTCCCCAATATTCGCCGGCGGCAACCGCGTGCGTGATCGCGCGCTCCTTTTCGCTGAGGCACGCCGACAACAGGATGAAGTCGCCATGGCTGGTGTGGTTGGCGAAGTAGATACGTTGCCGGTCGGATGGCAGGCTGCCGCTCCAGATCGGACGCACGCCGGTCACCATCCAGGCCAGTGCCGAGAGGCCGACGGAGGTTACCGTCTGCAGCAAGGTGAAGGTCTTGAGCGAAAGCCTGTTCATCGCGGCGCCCAAAACCCCGCCGCCAGAAGCGCTACGGCAAATAGCGCCAGGGCCGCACGCTGCTTGAACAGCAAGCGACGGGTGCCGGCCATGCGGTCATCGAGCGTGCGTGTCGTGGACGCGGCGGGCTTCAGGCGCATGCGCGCCAGCATGTCGTCCACCGCGGCGCCACCGGAAGCTTCGTCATTGTGGCTGCCCATCAGCCGGAACAGCAGCGCATCGAACGCCAGCAGTGCCGACAGCGCCAGCACGGCGACAGCGCTCGCGGCGGTGATCGACAGCGCGAGGGCTGCAGGCAAGATCTCGAAGGCGCCGCGCGCCGACGCAGCCAGGGGCGCGAGGATATTTGCGGCCACCACGACCGCGGCCGGCCATGCTGCCTGCTGCATCAGCATGCGGGCGAAGCGATCGGCGCGATCCTGGTAGGCGTTGTCGGTCATGACGTCGTCCGCTCCGTGGCCTCGGCAAGATGGATCGGCCGGCCGGCGGCCATCAGCATCTCGCGGGCACGCATCGGCGTCCTGGCTCTGCCGGTCGCCACCAGCCATTCGGCAACGACGCCGGCGCTGCGCTGGAAACCGAGCGCGCAGCAGACCAGCACGGTGCCGTCGCGGCGCGCGCTCTCCAGCGCGCTGGTTGCCTGTTGCTGTATCGCCATTTCGGGCGGCAACAGGTCGATCATCGGAAAGCTGATCCAGCGGCAATCGGCTCCCGCCGGCTTTTCAAGTTCGGCGGCGAGGTCGATGACCGTGCCGAAGCTGTTGGCCTCGCGTGCTGTGGGAAAGCGCCCGAGAAAGACGCCGTCGGCAATTGCCGCCTGGGAAGCAAGATTACGCGTCCAGGCCCATATATTGGCTCTGGCGCCGAGGCGGTAAGGCAAGAGCAGAATACGGCTTGCCAGAGTGGTGCTGCCATCGGCGGATTTCTGGAACACCGTTGAGCCGGCCCCGGCATAGGCGAAGGCGACGATGGACAGCGCCAGCGCCGGCCAAAGCAGGAGAAGCGCGACGGCGCAAAAGAAAGCGCCGAGCGCGGCACCGGCCAGCGCAAGGGCGGCGCCCAGCGCATAGAACAGCGCCAGCCGCCGTGCCTTCGCATCGCTGGTCAGCCGTACGCCTGAAAACGGCAACACGCCGCTGCGCGGAAACAGCCACAGCGCAAAGAACCCGAGCAGCGCGCCGGTCGGGATGTCGATGAAGTGATGCTGCCAGGTCGTCAGCACCGAGGCACCGATCAGAAAGCACCAGCCATGCCAGAGCGGCAGAAGAAAGCCGCTGAGCCGGTGGCGCCAATGTTCCCAGATGATCACCAGCAGGGCGATGTGCAGCGAAGGCGCCTGGTTGAACGGCTTGTCGAAACCGCCGAGCACGGCAAACAGGAAGCCCGATAGCCCGGTCGTTGCCGGCCGCACGAACGTCGCGGTCAGCGGGAACAGGATGAAGCAGACAACGGCGACGATCTGCGCGGTGAGATAACGTCCGGCCAGGCGGTCGACCCCTTGCCTGTTGTCGTTGAGCAGCAGCGACAGGCCGTAGAACAGGTTGATCGACCAGTAAGGCACGATGGTCCAGGCGAGGAACGGGATGCTGTGTTCCCAGGAGAACACGATGCTGCCGACGTCGTCGCGCCGCGACGCCAGCCAGTTGGCGAAGCCGTAGCTGAGGTAGAAGAACGGCGCCAGGAAGCCCAGCCAGAGGACTGCCCTGACGACCACCCGTCCATAGGGCTCGGTGCGTGCGGTCGATGCAAGCGATGACACCATGCTGTTCAGCGTCGCCGTGCGACCGAGACGGTGAAGATGCCCCACTGATCGATGCGCTGGTCGAGCTTTTCGAAACCGGCGGCTTCGACAAGCTGGTCCATCTCGCCTTGCGTGCGCCGCCGCATGACCCAGGCCTCGCCGCCGCGATGCGACGTCAGGCTGCGGGCGATCATCTCGAGCTGCGGGTGCCAGGGCTGGTTGGTGTAGAGCAACAGGCTGCCGGGCTGCATGGTATGGGCCAATCCACCGAGCGAGCGGGCGATCATCGCATTGTCGGAGAACAGTTCGTAGAGGCCGGAAACGATGGCGAGGTCGGGCGCCGGATCGATCGAAGCGAGCATGCCGGCATCGAAGGCGTCGGCGCGTTGGAACGAGACATCAGCCGGCAATTTCCGTTCAGCGATCAGCTTGCGGCCAAGCTGCACGTTGAGGTCGGAATAGTCCTGCAGGCGCACGCTCGCCGGCTGGTCGGGGCTCTTGACGATGGCATCGAGAACATAGCGGCCGTGGCCGGCGGCGATGTCGAGAATATGCGCCGGCCGGCCGGTGGCCTTGAGCGTCGCCAGGCTGGAGCCGATCAGCTCTTCGAGATGCAGCTTGCGCTGGCGAATGCCGCGCCAGCCGATGGCTTCCAGGAAGACGCGATCGACGACGCGGCCAAGAGGCGTAAGACCCCGCGCGTCGTTCTCGTAGACGTAATCCAGTGTCGAGCCGGAATCGAAGCCAGTGGCGATGCCGGCCTTCATGCCCTGGGAGACCCAGGCGCCCATGCGGATGGAGGCACGGCTGAATGCCCAATAGAGACCCTTGGGCGACAACAGATCGAGCGGCGAGGCAAGCCTGTCGGCCTCGTCGCGGGTGTAGCCGGCAATATCCGCCTGCTTCAGGTCGACCGGCGCATCCGGCGCCGCAAACTGCTTCGCCAGGAACGGCCGGATCAGGTCGAGGGCCCGCGCCCGGTCGCGCTCGCCCAGCGTATCGTGGAAGAAACCCGGCAACACATGGCGTTCCTTGGTGCGGCTGCCGAGATTGACGAAGAACTGGTGCTGCGGGCCGTGGCGCACCACCCAGTCGCTGCCCGAGAGCAGCAGCTGCGTCGGCACGGTGATGGCGCGGGCATCAGTGACGATGCGCGCCGCGTGCTGGTAGAGTTCGACCAGGATGTTGGAGGCGATCGGCCTGGTGATCAGCGGATCGCTCTCGAAAGAGGCGATGCGCAGGGGATCATGGGTCAGGAATTTTGCCTTGACGTAGGAATTGACGAAGAAGCGGCCCTTGATCTTCTGCCACAACGCGATGCCTTCCCTGGCGAACGGCACGTAGAGTTTCACCGAGAAGGCCGGTGAGGCCAGCACCATGGCGCGCAGCTTCGGCGCATAGTCGTGCACCCAGGCTGCCGCGAGCACGGCGCCGAAGGATTGCGCGATCAGCGCGATATCCCGCGTGGTGAAGCCATCCCTGGCGGCGATCTCGCGCATGAAGCAGTCGATGTCGCGCACCAGGGCCGAGAAGGACGGGGCATAGCCGCGCTCGCCGGACGAACGGCCGTTGCCGCGCGCATCCCAGGCATAGAAGGCGTGGTCCGGCATCCGCAATTCGTCGACCAGATGGGCCATGCGGCCGCCATGCTCATGACCGCGATGGAAGAGCACCACCGCTCCCTTGGCATCGGCGGAGGCCGCCGGCCAGAAGCGGTAGAAGATCTCCGTCCCGTCATGGCTGCGGAAGATCCGCTCCTGCGCTTGCCGCTCAAGGCTTTGCGTGGCCGCGGCGGCGATCGGTTCGTGCATCATGGTCTTTCCCTTTGGCGGCATGGCGAGCCCCGATGCTCAGCTGGCGCTGCCAATAAGGCCGGCGCGTATCCGGTTGATGGCGGTCAGCAGCGAAAGCGTTGCCATGGCCGGAAACACAAATGGCGCGATGGATGCCGGCCAGAGCCCGGCCGCGCACAGCACCGCGACCACGCCCAGCGCCAGTGCCCTGTCGCTCTTGCCGAACGGCCCGGCATAGTTTCGCCCGACCTTGGCGGCGATGCCGAGCACACCGGCGAACTCGGTCAGGACGGCCGATATCGCGAAGGCGATGACGCCCCATGCGCCAAATTCCGGAAAGACGGCAAAAGGGAGTGTCAGCGCGAGGTCCGAAACGACGTCGCAAAACTCGTTCAGGTACATGCCGAGCGTGGAGGCCTGTCCGTGTTCCCGCGCCAGCATGCCATCCACGGCATTCAGCGCCATGCGCACGAACATCACTGCGGGGACAAGCAACAGTAGCCAGCGCCATTCATGCAAGATCGCGATGGCCATACCGGCCGCGATCGACATCACGGCCGCCAGGATGGTTATGCTGTTTGCGGTGACCCCGATCGCCGCCAGCCGGTTGACCAGCGGCCGCAGCCTTCCCTGGAAAGCCGGCTTGAGAGCGTAAAGCGTCGGCATTTTCGTGATCCCCCGATCCTGACCAACGGCTGTACATCAATATGTCGGACACGACCAGCATGACATGGCGGAGCGGCTATGCCGACTGGCATAGCGACCAGGCGCTCACCAATCGCTAACCATGACTGCACCGCATGGCTGTCGTGCACATTTGCCGGCTTCTTGTGCAACGCGGCATCTTGAATAGTAAGCACGCTTATTATATATCCGGCTCATGGTTTCCAATGGTATCGACAGATTGGGCTTCTTGATCCACGACGTGCAGCGCTTGATGCGCAAGCGCTTCGAGGCGAGGGCCAGTGGCTTGGGGCTTTCTTCGGCGCAATGGCGGCTTCTGGTCCGCGTTGCCAAGGAAGACGGGGTCGCGCAGGCGCGGCTGGCCGAACTTCTCGAAATCGAGCCGATCAGCGTTTCTCGCCTGGTCGATCGCATGGAGGAGGGCGGCTGGATCGAGCGTCGTCCCGACGCTGCCGATCGCCGCGTCCGCATGATCTTCCTGACACCCAAGGCGAGCGAAGCCTACGCCGTGATCAAGAGCATTGCTGGGGAAGTCTATGAGGAATCGCTGGTCGGCGTGAAGCCGGAAGCCCGTCGTGTCCTCATCGAGGGGCTTGAGGCGATGGTCCGGAACCTGACCGACGACGAGACGCCGTCCATTGAAAAAGTAAAGAATACAGAGGGCGCAGCAGCATGAACGCGGTAGCCAAGATAGACGACAAAGTGACCGAGCTGGAAATGGAAGCGCCGGAAAGGCCGGCCGTGGCCGCCCCGGTGACGGTCGCTCCTCCGGTGCAGCCGGCCCCGGCGCCAGTGAAGAAAAAGCGCCGGCTGGTCCGCTTTCTGCTGATGGTCGCGCTGCCCGCCGCACTGGCTGTCGGCGGCGGTTACGTCTGGGTCACCGGCGGCCGCTACCAGGAGACGGAGAACGCCAATCTGCAGCAGGCAAAGGTGTCGATCGCTTCCGACACGGCCGGGCGTATCGTTCAGGTCGACATCTTCGACAACCAACTGGTCAAGCAGGGTGACGTGCTGTTTGCCATCGACCCCGAGCCCTACCGGATCGCGCTGGCCCAGGCCGACGCGGCGGTGGCGGGAGCACGTCTCAATGTCGAGCAGCTGCGCGCCGCCTATGGCCAGTCGATGGCTCAGCAAAAGTCCGATGCCAGTGAAGTTGCCTTCGCCCAGTCGCAGTTCGACCGCGCCGCCGACCTTGCCCAGAAGGGCATCAACGCCAAGTCGTCTCTGGACGAGGCCAAGAACGATCTCGACAAGGCCAGGCAGCAGCTGACGGTCGCCGAGCAAGGCATCATCAGCGCCAAGGCAGCCCTTGGCGGCAATCCCGACATCGAGACCGACAAGCACCCGACCGTGATGGCCGCGCTCGCAGCACGCGACAAGGCGGCCTACGATCTGGCACAGACCACGGTCAAGGCGCCGGCTGACGGTGTCGTCAGCCAGGCCTCGTCGTTCAAGGTCGGTCAGTATGTCGGTTCCGGCACGCCGCTGTTTTCGCTGGTCGAGACCGGCGATACATGGATCGACGCCAATTTCAAGGAAACGCAACTCACCCACATGAAGCCGGGCCAGAAGGCCGAGATCATGGTCGATACCTATCCGGGGCGCACCTTCGAGGCGACGGTCAAGGCGATTGGCGCCGGTACGGGAGCCGAATTCTCGCTGCTGCCCGCCCAGAATGCCACCGGCAACTGGGTCAAGGTCACGCAGCGCATTCCGGTGCGTCTCGAACTGACCGATGCAGACGCCAAGATGGCGTTGCGCACAGGCATGAGCGCCACCGTTACCGTCGACACCGGTGTGGCGCGTGGCCTGCCGTCGATCTTCGGCCACGCCACGGCAGGCGAGGCAGTGCAGTAAAGTCAGCGGAATCCCGCGGGGACCTGCGGGTGGAAGCGAGTAGCAGGATTGGTCTGATGGAGGAGTGGGAAGGATCAGCGTCTGGGCCTGCCGCGTCGTGGCTCGACCGGAATCTGAAATCTTCGGCACGGACCCGTCGGTCCTCATGTTTCCGGGCGGCAGGCATCCGCTCATCAGAGACTTTCGGTCGATGTAACCCCCACATCGATAAATCGCGTCCCACCGCGATGAAGGTCTCTCAACGGAAGGCGTTGCCGCCCGGAAACCCGTTGTACACGTTTTTGTTACCTGCTGGAAGTTCCACGTCATGAGCACGCCCGAACCCTTCAAAGAAGTGCCGCATCGCGGCCTGATCACGGTCGCGCTCATGCTGGCGACGATCATGCAGGCGCTCGACACGACGATCGCCAACGTCGCGCTGCCGACCATGACGGGCGATCTCGGCGCCTCGCCGGACAACATCAATTGGGTGCTGACCTCCTATATCGTTGCCGCCGCCATCATGACGCCGGTCACCGGCTGGCTGGCCGACCGCTTTGGCCGCAAGGAACTGTTCCTGACGGCGGTGGTCGGCTTTACCGTGTTCTCGATGCTGTGCGGCATCGCCTGGAGCCTGGAGACCATGGTGTTCTTCCGGCTGATGCAAGGCGTGTTCGGTGCCGCGATCGTGCCGCTGTCGCAAACCTTCCTGCTCGACATCAATCCCAGGGAACGCCATGGCCAGGCGATGGCCATCTGGGGCGCCGGCATCATGCTGGGGCCGATCCTGGGCCCGACACTCGGTGGCTGGCTGACCGAGAATTTCAACTGGCGCTGGGTGTTCTTCATCAACCTGCCGGTCGGCATCGTCGCCTTTCTCGGCATGGCCGCCTATTTGCCGGCCGTTGCCCGGCGGGTGCGCGGCTTCGATTTCTTCGGCTTCGCCATGATATCGCTCGGCGTCGGCGCACTTCAGCTGCTGCTCGACCGCGGTGGCGAGGTCGACTGGTTTTCCTCGGTCGAGATCTGGATCGAGCTTGGTCTTTCCCTCACCGGTTTCTGGGTGTTCATCATTCACACGATGACGGCGGAACACCCCTTCATCGATCCCAAGATCTTCCTCGACCGCAATTTCGTCACCGGGCTGGCGTTTATCTTCGTCATGGGTGTGCTCATCCTGGCGAGCATGTCGCTGCTGCCGCCAATGCTGTCGACCATATTCGGCTATCCGACCGTCACCATCGGCGTCGTCATGGGACCACGCGGTGTCGGCACCATGATTTCGATGCTCGTCGTCGGGCGGCTCATGAGCAAGATCGACGCCAGGATCCTCGTCGTCATCGGGTTTCTGCTGACCGCGCAGTCGCTCTACACCATGTCCAGCTTCACGCCTCAGATGGACAACTGGCTGATCATCAGCTCCGGCGTGATCCAGGGCCTGGGGATGGGGATGGTGTTCGTGCCGCTGTCGACCGTCGCGTTTGCCACGCTTGACGTGCGATTCCGCACCGATGCCACGGCCTTGTTCAGCCTGGTGCGGAACCTTGGCTCGTCCATCGGCGTGTCGGTGGTGACGGTTCTGATGGTGCGTAACACGCAGGTCAATCACACCGAGCTTTCGGCCTTCATCAACCCGTTCAACCCAAATCTCTGGGCTGTCTCTCCGGCGGCCGCAAGCGGCGATCCAATGGCGCTTTCGCAGGTCGATCGCATGGTCAATCTCCAGGCGATGATGATCTCCTACGTCAACGACTTCAAAATACTCATGGTGATGACGCTGCTTGCCATCCCGTTTGTTTTCCTGCTGCGTAAGCCAAAGCAGGCGCCGGCCGGTGGCGCACCAGCCGCGCATATGGACTAGATGAAGCTTCCGTCAGGTCGTCTTCGCGGTGGCGCGCACAACCGGGACGCCTCCTATTTCCCGAGCACGAGGCTCCAGTAGCGGAGGTTGCTGTCGCTGCCGTCGCGCACATAGGCAAGGCCGAACCGGGTGAAGCGCGGGTCGAGCATGTTGCGGCGATGGCCGGGCGAATGCACCCAGATGTCGAACAGCTTCTGCAGGTCGAAACGGCCCTCGGCGATATTCTCGGCCGCGGCACCCGCAATGCCATTGCCTTTGACGCGCGAGGCGAAATCCTTGCCCCAGCCGGTGGTGTGGCTCATGCGACGGCGCTGCGCCATGTAGCCGGCCTGCTGCAGCGCGGCCTGTTCGAGCTGCCGGTCTGGGACCAGCGCCACAAGCCCGGCCGAGCCGCGGATACTGGCCAGCGTGCCGGTGGCGGATGCGGAAGCCCCGGCGCCTTCGCCGGTCGGCAGCGAAACGGTGCTGCAGGCGGCGAGCCCGGCCAAGGCTGCGAGGCCGGTCAGCAGCATGCGCCTGTTCAGGCCCGGATTCTGGTGGTTTTCGATTTTCGCAATGGTCATGCCCGCCTGAGATAGTGGCGATCATGGCTTTTGCCGGGCAGGGCGGCGAAAATCTCGGTCGAAACGACGATCCTAGGCGGCTGTGTCGAGATTTGCGTCCGAGGTTGGATTACCGCCCATCCGATCGTCTTCCGTATGCACCCACCAGGCGCCGAGCGCATCGATCAGCGGCACAAGCCTGCGGCCCGGCTCGGTAAGATCGTATTCAACGCGCAACGGATAGCCTGAATACACCGTCCGCCGCACGATACCGGCGTCCTCCAGCTTGCGCAGTTCCAGCGTCAGAATGCGGTGCGACACGGTTGGGTTGTTGCGCCTCAGGTCGCTGAACCGCTTGGTCCCGTCCTTCAGATAATAGAGCAGCAAGGTGGGCCAGCGGCCGCTGAGCACGCGCATGGTCTCTTCGATAGGGCAGCGTGAGACGACGTCTTTCATGGGCGGTCCCTGGTTACAGAATTGTGCGTAATTTACATGGGGCGACCAGCGTTTAGGGTCAAGTTTCGCTGCGCGGCGTGATCCCTTCAATCACGGAAGAAAACAAATGGAACCTATCCTCCTTTATGGCTTCCCGGCGGGAAGCTCGATGGGACTCGTCGCTGCCTTTGAACGCGTCGGGCATCCCTATCGCCTGTGCCGTGTCGATATGCTCTCCGAGATGAAGAACGACGCCTACGCCAGCATCAACGGCCGTCAGGAAACACCGGTTTTGATCACCGACGAAGGCGCGGTGCTGACCGAGACCATGGCCATCGCCGCGTGGCTCGAAGCCCGCGACACGCAACGTCGCATCAGCTTCGAACCGCGCACGCCGCAGGCCGACCGCATGCATCAGTTGATGGCCTTCGTGAACACCGGGTTCACCGCCGCTTTCAGCCCGCTCTGAGTAGCATTGGAAATGGCCGCGGATGAACCGGCGCTCAAGGCGACCTTGCGCGACTTCGGCCGCAAGGCCGTCGCCGAACGTCACGACCGCCTTGAAGCGATGATCGCCGATACCGACTTTCTGGTCGGCGATCGACTGACGCTGGCGGACACCACCCTGATCGGTGTGGCCCGCTGGGCGGAGTTCCACCAGGCCGTCGACGGCGCTGCCTATCCCAAATTGGCCGCATTGCGCCGCCGCATCGAGGCTGAAGCCGCTGTCCGGTACGCCATGGCTGTAGAGGATGGCAAAAAGCCTGCCGGGTCGGGCGCCTGTCTCGGCCATGTCCCGCTCGCCGAGGTGATCGAGCGCTTCGCCGCCCCGGCGTAACCATGGCGATGCGCATTTTCACCCGAATATGAGAGCTACTCATCTGCCGGAGTGCGGTAGCCGCACTCCGGAATTGTTGAACGCGCCGACACCAAGGCGACAGCTAGGGTCGATGGAGCGGTGCCGCGCCAGTCGACGGGGGGCGTCTCATTTCATGAGAGTGATCATCCGGCCGGCAAACATTGCGCGGTTTCCAAGCGCTGCCGAGCAGTCCGACTCGACGGATGAGTTTCCGGTCATCTGCACCGTGTTGCCGACAAGCCTGAGACAGTCGCCCTGGCCGCTCATATCGGAGTTGCCGGCGTAGGAAATGGGCGCGTCCGGCGCGTAGATGAAGCCGCTGACCAGGGAATTTGCGCCGCCATTCAACGTCAAGGCGGACGTATTGCCGTGATCCTGGAAAATCGTGATGCCGGCATAAGGGCCGCTAGTGGGCGGGGAAAGGTTCACCTTCTCATTGGCATTTATGTAGATCTGCGCGCTTTCCATGAGGAATATGGTCACGCCCTGACCAGTCAGGCTGCCGTTTCCCCCGGGCTTGATAGTGGTGCCGCGCATGATGTAGACGCCCGGATTGAGCGTGATGTTTCCCGACAGTGTCTTGTCGCAATACGTGCCGGGCGACAGCGTGTAGGTTTTGCCGTTCGGGACCGGCAAACACAATGTGTAGGGGGGAGGAATGACGTCGGCCAGTGGATCAAAAGACGCGTATTGATTTTCGTGCGGCGTTCCGCAGGCGAGGCTGGCGCTGGGCGGCAAAAGCCCGCTGGTGCCGCCCACGGTTGAGACACAGCCCGCTGAAACCAGCGCGGAACCGCCCCTATTGACGGCATCGGATGCGTCCGAGTTCGCCGCGATCACGCAACTGTCCATCGAGACATTGGTCGAGCCCTGCAGGTTGACAGCGGCGGACGCATGCGGATCGAGTGCCAGCACGCAGGCTTGCGCGCCAGGCTTTATCTTGACCGAGGCCGAGCGGTGGGCCTGCCAGGGGGCCGAGTCGCTGATGAAGCTTGGGCGGCTTATGCTGGACGACAGCGAGATAAAGTAGGCGCTTGGGCTGCCGCTTGCAGTTGCCGCGAACGCGGAGATGCTGCCCAAATATTCCTGCTGGTCGGCCGCGCTCATATTTGCGGCGAAGAATTGCAGCCCAAGCTGCTGAACATCGCCAGCCGCCATTTCGGGAGAGAACTTCGTGCCGATGGCGAGCCCCGCCGCGTCCAGCGAGTTCTGTAGTTGCGAGGCGTCATGGCTCGTGCCGACCAGATCAATGGCGCCAGCCAAACCAATCATTATCGGCAGCATCGCTATGGCGGTCGTTATGGCAAAGTTGCCACGCTCCGAAGACCAGAAGCCTTTCAATGCCGACATCGCCCCTCGCCAAAACTTGTAAAGCTGAGGTGATACGCCAGGGGTCTCTATGAGCCATTTAAGTAAATGCTAAAATGCGTAAATGCTAAAATGCTGCACAATGGTTGGCCAAGACGAAAGCTTGCCAAGGCACGGCCATACGAGTGGCGACACGGAGAGATGAGCACAACGAGGCTCCCAGGCCATTGACGCGGCGACAATCGCCGCCAAATCTGTTATCGTGTTCTTGAAGTGGCAGCTGCGGGCGGCCATCCAGGCGGTGACCGCCCCGACGTACGGGAGGAAGGCTATGGCCGGCTTTCATGTCATGGCGGACGCACGTGGAATGCATGTGCGGCCAACAGTGCGCCGCATCACCACGTCGCAGCTTTGGGATGCGCTGCGTCTCGGCTTCGAGGATTTCTGGGCAAAACCGTCGCACTACGTGTTCCTGTGTCTGATCTATCCAATTGTCGGCCTGATCCTGACGCGGTGGACGTCGTCTGGCGCCAATGCCATCCAGCTTATCTATCCCTTGATGTCGGGGTTCGCACTTGTCGGCCCGTTCGCCGCGCTCGGTCTGTACGAGATCAGCCGCCGGCGCGAGCTCGGCATGAACACCTCCTGGTGGCATGCCCTTGACGTGCGCCACTCGCCGGCGATTCCGTCGATTGCGGTGATCGGCATCATGCTGGTGGTACTGTTCCTGTTGTGGCTGTACACCGCGCAGTCGATCTATATCGGCCTGTTCGGCGATCAAGCACCGGCATCGATCGGCGGTTTTTTCCGCGAGGTGCTCACGACCAGCAAGGGCTGGATGCTGATCCTTGCCGGCAACGCCGCCGGCTTCGTCTTCGCCGTGGTCGTGCTGGCGACGACGGTTGTTGCCTTCCCGCTGCTACTCGATCGCGATGTCGGCGCCGTCTCGGCGATCGAGACTTCGGCGCGTGCCGTGATGGCCAATCCGCTGCAGATGGCGCTGTGGGGCCTGACGGTCGCCGTGCTTCTGGTGATCGGCTCCATCCCGCTGTTTGCCGGACTGGCCGTAGTCATGCCGATCCTTGGTCATGCCACCTGGCACCTCTACCGCAAGGTGGTCGAGCCGGAACGGGCGGAGCAGACAAGGCGGCCGATGTAGGCAAGCCGCCTCGTTGCCGATGAGCACCCCCGGAGCGCCTGACAAAGAGCGCCTGACAGACCCCGATATGTTTGGTTTTGTCAGGTGATCTCGATGGCCAACTGACTGAGATCGACCCATGGCGCGCAAACTGCGGGGATTGCTCAGAAAACTTGTTTGGCTGGCCTGCTTTAGCATTGCTGGCTATCTCAATGCCGCCCCGGCAAGCGCTGACCAGCCGGTGCAATTTGAAAGCGCAACTTTGAAGCCAACGCCGTTTCAGGAGCGCAATGCGCAACAAAACGGGCAATTGATCAAAGCTGTTTCCGGCACACCATTGAACGGGTATCTAACGCGACCGCTGGGTGAGGGGCCGTTTCCTGCGGTCGTACTTCTCCATGGGTGTGCGGGTGTGCTCTCGAATGACAAGCAAACCTGGCCCGAGCGGCTGTCCTCCTGGGGTTATGTCGTCCTCGTTGTCGACAGTTTCAGCACGCGCGGCATTCACGAGACGTGTGATCGGAGCCTGCTTGCTGATCGGGTCTATGACGCCTACGGCGCCTTGGAGTTCCTATCGAAATACAGTTTCGTCGACCCGCAGCGCATAGCGTTGATGGGGTTCTCCGCCGGCGGGATCGCAACACTCGAGGCCGTGCAGCTTGGTGGCGCTGAGCGGCTTATGGGGCGCAAGTTCAAGGCAGCGATTGCCTACTATCCGCGATGTTCGCTAGCGAATGGCGACATGGCGGTCCCGACCTTGGTTCTGGCCGGTGAACTTGACGATTTTAGCCCGGCCCAAAAATGCCGGGAGATGATGAAGCAGCGCAGCGGCAAGGGAAGCTACGTGCAGCTCAACGTCTACTCAGGTGCTCGTCATGCATTTGACGCTCCGGAATTCAAGAACGGTATCGAGGCCTACGGTCACCGGGTAGAGTACAATGCAGCTGCGGCCGATCAATCGACAAGCGATGTCCGTGCGTTTCTGAAAGAAGTCTTCGGCGGCTGACAGCCGGCGACCACCGTTTTGCCCTGTCGCTCTCAGCGCTGCGCGTCGGTTGCCATCTTCAGCGCGAGCGCCGCCAGCACGGTGCCCATCATCCAGCGCTGGATGACCAGCCACAATGGCCGTCCGGCGAGGAAGGTGGCGATCGAGCCGGCCGTCACCGCGATGATGGCATTGACGCTGAGGCTGATTGTGATCTGCGTGGCGCCCAGCACCAGAAGCTGCGACAGGACATGGCCTTTGCCCAGGCTGATGAACTGCGGCAGCAGCGACAGATAGAGCACGGCCACCTTCGGATTGAGCAGATTGGTCATCAGGCCCATGGCGAACAGCTTGCGCGGCCGGTCCCTCGGCAGTTCGCGCACCTGGAACGGCGAACGCCCGCCCGGCTTCACCGCCTGCCAGGCCAGCCACAGGAGATAGAGCACACCGGCAAAGCGCAGCGCATCATAGGCATAGGGCACGGCGAGCAGCAGTGCGGTGATGCCGAAGGCCGCAGCCAGCACGTAGAAGAGAAAGCCGAGCGCCACGCCACCGAGCGAGATCAGCCCGGCCTTCGGTCCTTGCGACAGGGATCGCGAGATCAGATAGATCATGTTGGGGCCTGGCGTCAGCACCATGCCGAGGCAGACCAGGGCGAAGGCGAGATGATTGGCGGTTTCGGGCATCGGTTCGTTCCCCAGCGCGCCGCGAATGGATGCACGATCCCGCGAGCGGCCAACATGTGCCTGTCCCGGCAGGCGCGCGCAAGAGCATGGCGGCGCCAGCCGTTGCGCCAGCTGGCTGCCAATGCATGTCGCCCAAAAGCGGCCCCGGTTTTGGGCGACATGCATAAAACAAAAACCTAAAGCGCGTCGCCTGAATCCGTTCAAACGCGACGCGCTTTAGTGCCTTTGGATCAGCCGACGACGCGCAGGTTCGACAATTCGTTGCCGATTTCCTTGAAATCGTTCGACAAGGTGGCGCCGGTCGCATTCCAGAACAGTTTGGCCGGCTTGCTGGGGTCCGTCGGATCCTTGCGGAAGCGTGAGTCCGACGAGCACGATTTCAAAGCATCGATCGCCTGCTTGTCGGCCGTCTTGGTCGTGGACAGGTCGAGCGCCACCGTCATCACCATGATGTTGGCTGCCTTGGCGTTGTTGCAAAGCGTCGCCATCTGCTCGTTGAGCGCGCTCGTATAATTGCCGTTCGAATAATCGAGCTGGCCAATGGTGCTCGATGTGCCCATGAACAGGCGACCGACCGAAGTGCCGTTGTAGCCGGGGTTGAGATAGCCGTAGGACGAATAGGTCGACTTCGAATCAGCGGGGTCTGAATAGCCCAGCGACGAAGGCGTGTAATAGGTGTTGGCACCGTCCGTCAGCACGATCACGACCTTGTCGTTGCCTCTTTCTGTTTCGGGGCGTCCTTGCGTGAACGGCTGGCCGCTCGAAACGACCCGCCAGCCCCAGGCCATGCCCTCGGGAACATTGGTGCCGCCACTCGGCTTCATCAGGTCGATTGCGGCCTTGATCGCGGTGAGCCCATCGGCGACGCTGACGTCCGTAAGCGACGTGATCGGGTTGGTGGAGCAGCTGTAGTTTGGGCCGTTGCCGGCCGGCAACGCCGGCGCGTTGATCGGCCGCGGCTGAAAATATTTGGCCATATTGCGCAGCCGGGATTGGCCGGTGGTGCTCGATGGGTCGTCGTTCCACCAACTGTTCACGGCACCGTCGGTTTCCGGCTCGGCCTCGTCAGGGTCCTGAGTGATCTTCCAATGATTGCCGGGCTCATCCGGGGCAAACATCGGCACGAACATCGTCGCCGGATCGCCGATACCTATGCCGGTATTCGCCGAGCCGCCGGAAGGCGCGACGTCGTTGACATTGTAGGGATAGGGGCGGGCCTCGACGCAACCTTGCCAGCTGGCGAACGGACCGTAGGTATCGACATAGTCATATTCATCGTGGCTGTCGCTGCAGGTGTTGTTCGAGTTGTAGTCGTCGCAAACCACGCGCTTGCTGTTGATGACGCGCTCATGGTTGGTGACGACCTTCATGTCGCGGTAGAGCGAAAACCGGGTCAGCATCTGACCTTCCTCGGCACCCCATCCGGAACCGCGCTTGTACCAGATGCCATTGGTCTTTTGGGCGTATTTGACGGCCGTGTTCAGCGTCGACCAGTCGAAATTCTCGTTCGATACCGGCGACAGGCCCTCTGTGTCCATCCAGGATGCATTGCCGTTGCCGGGTCCGACATTGACCGAGGCGGCAAACGGTACGAGGCCGAACTGCACCGGCTTGTCGACCTGCTTGATCATCGCCGCCTGCTGGGCCAACGTGTCGACCAGCTGTTTGGCCGCAGTCTTGAGAAGGTCGATGCGCTTTTGCCCCGAGCCCGTTCCCGGCGTGGTCATCGACCCGGAATTGTCGAGCACCAGGGCGACTTCCAGAGTGTTCTTCAGCCGCACCTCCGAAGTGACGTTGAAGCTGATCTTCTGGCTCGCGTCGGTTACGGATTTGCCGATCATCTGGCCGAAGACCGGATAAAAATAAGACTTGTAGTCAAGCCGCGCGCTCATCTTGAGCAAGCCTCCGCCGGTGGTGTTGCTTGGCAAGGTGACGCTCAGCGTCGTGTTGGCGGGATCGATCTTGTTGAGGTTGGCGTTGAAGAAGTCGAGCGCATAGGCTCTCAACTGGTCGTCGGTAGCACCTTCCGTCAGCCGGCGCGCCGTGGCGAAGTTGGCGGCATCGAGCGCATTCGACACCATCTGTTTTTCGCGGCTCATCTCGGTGAAATCGACCGCCATCGCCAGGCCGCCCATCAGCGGAACCATGGCAACGACCGTCATAAGAGCATAGTTGCCGCGTCTGTCGCGGCAGAACTGACGCCAAAGTTCATGCATGTCTGCAGCGGCCCCCGCCGGCGGATTCTCGATTGGCGCCAGTTTTTCCACAAAACGCTGAAGGCGGCGTTTGGGAAATCGCTCGATTGCCGGGCCGGCGCTTCATCAACCGCTAACCAACCGGCACTGGAGCGTTACGGATGGGGAAGTGCCGCGCTATGCGGTTGCCTGGCGAAAGCTGGTGACAGGCCGGGGCGGTTCGGCTAATCCGAACCGGCTGCGGCGAACCGTCGGCCGTAGTGCTCGCAATGATCATGACTGAAGGAAACGGCATGGCGGATTCGCCTGAAATCATCGGCTCGCTCGAAGACGTGTCGAAGGCCTATTCGGCAATCCTTTGCGATGTCTGGGGCGTGGTCCACAATGGCGAAAGGCATTTCCCCGTGGCGGCCTCGGCGCTTGCGAGGGCTCGCGAGGCGGAGATCCCCGTCGTCCTGATCACCAATTCGCCGCGCAGAAGTGCCGATGTCGTGGCGCAGATGAACGCGATCGGTGTTCCACCCTCAGCCTACGACCGGGTGGTCACGTCAGGCGACGTGACCCGGGATTTGATCGCCGAAGGCCCGCGCAAGATTTTCCATATCGGCGCTGACCGTGACTTCACGCTCTACGAAGGTCTCGACGTCGAGCTTGTCGAGGAGTTCGAGGCGTCCGGCGTCGTCTGCACCGGTCTGTTCGATGACGAGGTCGAGAAGCCCGAGGATTACGCCGAGCTTCTGCGGCGGCTGCGCGCCAGGAACCTGCCTTTCATCTGTGCAAATCCGGATATCGTCGTCGAGCGCGGCGAACGCATCATCTGGTGTGCCGGCGCGCTGGCACGCGACTATGCCCAGCTCGGCGGTCGCACATTGATCGCCGGAAAACCTTACGCGCCGGTCTACACCGTCGCGATGAAGGAAATTGCGGAGCTTCTCGGCCGGCCGGTCGAGCGCGGCCAGGTGTTGGCCATCGGCGACGGCATGATGACGGATGTGAAGGGCGCCGCCGACAACGGCTTCGATGTTCTCTATGTCTCCGGCGGTATTCATGCCCGCGACTATGGCGATGCATTGCAACCGGATCCGGCAAGGCTGGCGGCCTTCCTGGAAAAGCACGGTTATCGTCCGGTGGCCGTCATTCCCAGACTGCGGTAGATGATGATGACAGCCTTCCAGCACGTTCTGGCAACCGCGCCGCTGCCCGCCGATCTGCGCGGCGGCGTGGTGGCGATCGGCAATTTCGATGGTGTCCATCGTGGCCATCAGGCGGTGCTCGAGCGGGCCTTGACTGAAGCCGGGCGGCGCGGGGTGCTGGCCCTGGTGCTGACATTCGAACCGCATCCGCGCAAGATCTTCAGGCCTGATATACCGTTGTTCGTGCTGACGCCGCCGCCGATGAAAGCGCGGCTCCTGTCGCTGCTGGGTTTTGCCGCACTCGTCGAACAGCCGTTCACGCGCGACTTCGCCTCGCTGTCGGCGGAAGCATTCGTGACCGATGTGCTGGATAAGAACCTTGGCATTACCCATGCCGTGACCGGGTTCGATTTCCATTTCGGCAAGGATCGCCAAGGCGGTCCAGCCTACCTGATGACAGCCGGCGAGCGTCACGGCTTCGGCGTCACGCTCGTCGACGCCTTCCGTGACGAGGGCGCGGAGGTCATCTCATCCAGCCGCATCCGCGGATTGCTGAGCGAGGGCGAGGTGGCCGAGGCCGCCGGACTGCTCGGCTATCGCTTCACCGTCGAAAGCGAGGTGGTCGGCGGCCAGCAGCTCGGCCGCACGCTTGGCTTTCCGACCGCGAATATGAGGCTTTCAGCCGAAGCCGCTCTGAAGGAGGGCATCTATGCCGTCCGCTTTCGCCGCGCCGACGGCACACTTCACGACGGCGTCGCCAGCTTCGGCCGCCGCCCGACTGTCGACGACAATGGCGCGCCGCTGCTGGAAACCTTCGTCTTCGATTTCTCCGGCGACCTCTATGGCGAGATCTGCCAGGTTTCCTTCTTCGGTTTCCTGCGCCCGGAGGTGAAGTTCGAAGGGCTCGATGCGCTGGTCGCGCAGATGAAGCGCGATGAAGCCGAGGCGCGCGCGCTGCTTGCCGGCGTCAAGCCGCTCTCCGATCTCGACGCCGCTATGGCTTTTTGAAGCATGATCCCGAAAAGTGGGAACCGGTTTTCGGACTAGATCATGTGCAAACGGAATACTACTTTTTCAGCGCCAAACCAACGGCGATGAAGGTCCAGCCCTGAAAGATCAGGTCGATCGCCAGGAACAGCCCGAGCACCCACAGGCTGTTGACCGGCCAGCCCATGGCGATGACCAGGCCGGCAAGCGCACTGATGACACCGGCCGCGACGATCCAGCCCCAGCCGCGCTGCGGCCGGTGGCTGTAGCCGACCCAGGCGCGGAGCACGCCTGACGCGACCAGCGCGATCGCCAGCAGGAACGTCAGTACCGCTGAGGCAAGCAGCGGATTGTCGAAAGCGAAGAAGCCGGCGACGGCGTAGAGCAGTCCGCTGAGCAGCCAGTAGAAGAAGCGGCCCCACGTCTTGACGCCGAACGCATGCACGATCTCGATTACGCCGGCCATCAGCATCAGCCATCCCACGACATAGACCGAAGCCACCGTGGCGATGAACAGATTGCCGAAGGCAATGCCGCCGAAAATGAGCAGCAGGACGCCGAGCGCGACAAACCACCCCCATTTTGTCCGTGTCTGTTCGATCGCGATTTTCAAGGCGTCGCCATGCAGGGTCATTGTCGCGGTCTCCATCGAGGGCTGCGGAATACTGCCGGATGGAAGTTAGTCCCGGCGCTGGCCAACGTCCAGTTGATGACCGGCACTGGGGGATCGAGCAAACCGCGATCAGATGTCTCTGGTTTAAATCAAATTTTACCAAACGGCCGTCAAAGCTGTCATCGGTAACCGTGTGCATTGTGTTAGTGGAGTGGCCATGAGTCCGGTCGGAAAAATCTCTCTGGTGCTGGCCGCTATGCTGCTGGGTAGCGCGGGCGCTGCTAAGGCGGGCGAGGGCAGCTGGCTGTCCGGCGACTGGTATCTGACCGTTGGCGCCACCGGCATGGTGGCGCCGAATTTCGAGGGCGGCAAGAAGTACCTGCTCAGCGCCTCACCGATCATCTCGCTGGGCAAGGCCGGACCCGCGGCACGCTTCACTTCGCGCAACGACAACATCTCGTTGGCGCTGGTCGACGATGGCGGTGTCCGTGCCGGCGTGACCGGCAAGCTCCTGTTTTCCCGTGACGATGACAACGCCGATGAACTGAAGGGCCTCGATCCGGTGCGCTGGGGCGGCGAAGTCGGCGGCTTCTTCGAATTCTATCCGACGGATTGGCTGCGCGCCCGCGCCGAGCTTCGCCACGGCATCCGTGCCCACAACGGCTTTGTCGCCGACATCGCTGCTGACGCCTTCTACGATGTGACGCCAACCGTGCGGATTTCGGGCGGGCCGCGCGTGTCGTTCGCCTCGGCCAAATATTTCGACGCCTATTATGGCGTCAATGCGCAGGAAGCCGTGGCTTCGGGCTTGAGCGAATATCATCCCGGTGGCGGCCTGAAATCGACAGGCCTCGGCGGCGCCATAACCTGGAAGGTGACCGAGCCGATGACCGCCAGCCTGTTTGGCGAATATTCCCGTCTGATGGGACCGGCGGCCGATTCCAGCCTGGTCAGGCAACGCGGCGACCGCAATCAGTTCATGGTCGGCGTCTCGACTACCTATCGCTTCGATTTCACGATGTAAGAGGCCGTTGGAAACTCTATTCTGGCGGCCATGTGATGGCGTTTTCTGCGCTTCCGGTGCTCACCGACCTAAATGTCCGCTGCGCTCCGGTTCTCGAAACCACCACCACATGACTCGCCAGAGCGATTTTCGAAACGGTCTCTAAGTGAATCGAACGAGACGCTTTATTCCTGCGCTCATCTCCGCTAAAAGCCGGGGCATGACGAGCTTTTCGCGCCTTTGCAGGCTGACGATACGAATTATAAGCCCGGTGTTCCGGGCGGCCTGACGGTCGCCGGAGCCGCCGGGAATGTTGCGCGCGGCCTCTCGCGCTTTTTCCAGATCATAAGGCATGTCGCCCAAAAGTGGCCCCGGTTTTGGGAAAACGACATGCGCAAGAAGTAAAGTTCAACGCCCGAGCTCCTTTGCGGCCGGGCAATGCACATGGCAGACCAATGACCGATTCCCTGATGACCGACACCAAAGAAACGATCGACTATTCCAAGACGCTTTACCTGCCGCAGACGGATTTTCCGATGCGCGCCGGCTTGCCGGAGAAGGAGCCGCTGCTGGTCCAGCGCTGGCAGGACATGGACCTCTACGCCAAGCTGCGCGAAAGTGCTGCCGGCCGCACGAAATACGTGCTGCATGACGGCCCGCCCTACGCCAACGGCAACATCCATATCGGCCATGCGCTGAACAAGATCCTCAAGGACGTCATCACCCGCTCGTTCCAGATGCGCGGCTATGACTCGAACTATGTGCCGGGCTGGGACTGCCATGGCCTGCCGATCGAATGGAAGATCGAGGAGCAGTATCGCGCCAAGGGCAAGAACAAGGACGAGGTGCCGGTCAACGAATTCCGCAAGGAATGCCGTGAATTTGCAGCGCACTGGATCACGGTGCAGGGTGGTGAGTTCCAGCGGCTCGGCGTCATCGGCGACTTCAAGAATCCCTATACGACGATGGCTTTCCACGCCGAGGCGCGCATCGCCGGCGAGCTGTTGAAATTCGCCATGTCGGGCCAGCTCTACCGCGGCTCCAAGCCGGTGATGTGGAGCGTGGTCGAGCGCACGGCGCTGGCCGAGGCCGAGGTCGAGTACCAGGACTACGAGTCCGACACGATCTGGGCGAAGTTTCCGGTCGCCAGCCTGGTCCGTGCCATCGACGATGGTGAGACCAAACTGACGGAGGGAGCCCTCGACCTGCTGCAGGCCCATGTCGTCATCTGGACGACGACGCCCTGGACCATCCCCGGCAATCGCGCCGTCAATTACTCGCCGCGCATCAATTATGGCCTCTACGAGGTCGCGGCGGCCGAGAACGCGTTCGGCCCGCAGCCGGGCGAAAAGCTGATCTTTGCCGACGCACTGGCCGAAGACGCCTCGGCCAAGGCCAAGGTCACCTTGAATCGTCTCCGCAGCGTTTCGGCGCAAGAGCTTGGAAGCCTTACGCTTTCACATCCGTTCAAGGGCTTTGGTGGCGGTTACGAATTTGCCGTTCCGATGCTCGCCGGCGACCACGTCACCGACGATGCCGGCACCGGCTTCGTCCACACCGCGCCCGGCCACGGCCGCGAGGACTTTGACGCCTGGATGGATGCGGCGACGGATCTGCGCGCACGCGGCATCGATAGCGCCATCCCGTTCACCGTCGACGATGGCGGCTTCTTCACCAAGGACGCGCCGGGTTTCGGACCGGACCGCGAGGGTGGACCGGCGCGTGTCATCGACGACAACGGCAAGAAGGGCAACGCCAACCAGGCCGTCATCGACGAGCTGATCAAGCGCAACGCGCTGTTTGCGCGCGGCCGGCTGAAACACTCCTATCCGCATTCCTGGCGGTCGAAGAAGCCGATCATCTTCCGCAACACGCCGCAATGGTTCGTCTACATGGACAAGGACCTCGGCGACGGCTCGACGCTGCGCAGCCGCGCGCTGAAGGCGATCGATGACACCCGTTTCGTGCCCGCCGCCGGCCAGAACCGCATTCGCGCCATGATCGAGGAGCGTCCCGACTGGGTGCTGTCGCGTCAGCGCGCCTGGGGCGTGCCGATCGCCGTCTTCGCCGATGCCGACGGCAATGTGCTGAAGGACGAGGCGGTCAACCAGCGCATCACGGACGCCTTCGAACAGGAGGGCGCTGACGCCTGGTTCGCCGCCGGCGCCAAGGAGCGTTTCCTCGGCAATCACGATGCGTCGAAATGGAAGCAGGTGATGGACATCCTCGACGTCTGGTTCGATTCGGGCTCGACGCACGCCTTCACGCTGGAGGATCGTCCTGACCTGAAATGGCCAGCCGACGTCTATCTCGAAGGCTCCGATCAGCATCGCGGCTGGTTCCATTCCTCGCTGCTGGAAAGCTGCGGCACCAGGGGCAGGGCGCCCTACGACACCGTCGTCACCCATGGCTTCACCATGGATGAGGATGGTCGCAAGATGTCGAAATCGCTCGGCAACACCGTCGTGCCGCAGGACGTCATCAAGCAGTCGGGCGCCGACATCCTGCGTCTGTGGGTCGTGACGACCGATTACTGGGAGGATCAGCGGCTCGGCAAGAATGTGCTGCAGACCAATATCGACGCCTACCGCAAGCTGCGCAACACCATCCGCTGGATGCTGGGCACGCTCGCCCATGACGATGGCGAGGAGGTGCCGCTGGAGAAAATGCCGGAGCTGGAGCGGCTGATGCTGCACCGGCTGGCCGAGCTGGATGAGGTCGTGCGCTCGGGCTATGACGCTTTCGAGTTCAAGCGCATCACCCGCATGCTGCTCGATTTCATGGTGGTCGAGCTGTCGGCCTTCTATTTCGACATCCGCAAGGACGCGCTCTATTGCGACGCGCCGTCGAGCGTGAAGCGCAAGGCTTCGGTGCAAGTGGTGCGCCATCTCTTCGACTGTCTGGTGAAATGGCTGGCGCCAATGCTGCCCTTCACCATGGAGGAGGCCTGGCTCGACCGTCGTCCGGACGCCGTCTCGGTGCATCTCGACCAGTTTCCGCAAATCCCGGCGGACTGGAAGAACGAGGCGATGGCCGAAAAGTGGCGCAAGGTGCGGCAGGTGCGACGCGTCGTCACCGGCGCGCTGGAGATTGCGCGCGCCCAGAAGGTGATCGGGTCGTCGCTGGAAGCGGTGCCGGTCGTCACCATCAACGACGCGGCACTCGAAGCGGCGATATCGGATGTCGACATGGCCGAAATGGCGATCACCAGCGATCTGGTGATTGCTCATGGGCAAGCGCCCGCGGGTGCCTTCACGCTTGACGACGTCAGGGGTGTCGCCGTGGTGGTCGAAAAGGCCGAGGATCGCAGCCTGGTGAAATGCGCACGCTCCTGGCGCTACACCGCCGATGTCGGCGAGGATCCGGAATTCCCGGATGTTTCGGCGCGCGATGCGGCGGTGCTGCACGAATTGAAGGCGCTCGGCCGGCTTTAACGGGCCGTCCAGCCAGCCGGATCGGTGCACAAATGCCACGTCGGGCGGGCGAAAACCGCCCGCGCGTTGCCCTTAACGAGTGGTTGAGGTAAACACGCGAAACTCCGGAAGACAAATTGTCGCCGGATTTCCGTCGCAAGTGCTTGGACGATGGGGACCGGCCATAAGGCCGGTGGCAATCGAGAGGCTGTCTAGAGTGGGACTTTTTGGCATGACCGAGAGATATAATGCGCGCCTGGCGCTGTTGGCGCCGCTTGTCGCATCGGGCCTGGCTTTGTCCGGCTGCATGGGCTCTCCGACCTATGGCACCGACAAGACCGCCGGCGAACAGCTGGCCGGCGATATTTCGGGCGCGTTTTCGTTCGCGCCGAAGCGCAAGGAACAGATCGATTACAAGCCGCGTCCGACGCTGGTGAAGCCGGCGCCAGGCCAGAAGGAAGCGCTGCCGGCGCCGCAGGACAGCATCGAGACGGCGAGCGCCGAATGGCCTGAATCGCCCGAGCAGCGCCGCGCCCGCCTGCGCGCCGACGCCACCGCCCATCAGAACGACCCGGCTTACCAGTCGGATATCGTCGACGACGTGCAGACCGATCCGGCCTCGGTGAAGAAGGCAATGGCGGAATCAGGCTCGAGCCACCCGCCGGCGTGGAGCCCCGCCGATTCCGACAAGGGCCGCGCTGCCGAGATCCAGCGCCGCCTTGCCGACAGCAAGCAAGGCGACCCGAACACCCGCAAATATCTGAGCGAACCGCCGGTGCAGTATCGTGTCGCAGCCGGCACGGCGCCGCAGAACGAGCTTGGCGAGGACGAGTACAGGAAGGAACGCCGTCTCAAGAAAGAGGCGGAAGGCAAGAAGGGCAGCGGCTGGTTCGACTGGCTGCCGTCGCTCTAAAAACGTCTGCGTTTCGTTACTTTTGTGCTGACGGGCCTTGCGTCCGGTCAGCCGCGCCGTTCCAGGAAAAATCCTTTGAGCAACAGGGCCGCCTCGGTCTCGCCCATGCCCGGATAGATGTCGGGCGTGTGGTGGCAGGTTGGCGAGGCGAAGAAGCGCACGCCATTGACCACCGCGCCGCCCTTGTCGTCAGCGGCGCCGAAATAGAGCCGGCGCAGCCGGGCGAAGGAAATGGCGCCGGCGCACATGGCGCAAGGCTCCAGCGTCACATAGAGATCGTGCCCGGTCAGCCGCTCGGCTGACAGTTTACGGCAGGCTTCGCGGATGACCAGCATCTCGGCATGCGCGGTCGGGTCGGCAAGTTCGCGTGTGCGGTTGCCGGCACTGGCAACGACCGTGCCGCCGCTGGCGATGACGGCGCCGACCGGCACTTCGCCGCGCAAGGCTGCCGCTTCGGCCTCTTTCAGCGCCATCGCCATGAAATCGGGTCGCTTCACGCGGTTTCCATTCCGATTATCTCCTCGCCACCCCAGGGCTTTTCGTTTGTCTGCCGGAAAAACCGGTCTCCACTTTTCCCTGACAAACTCTGATGATCCTGTTATTGAGCGCATCAACCCGAAAATCGGACTCGATTTTCGGAAATGATCATGCGCCAAATCAAAGTGCTACTGCGTTCGTTGCGCGCCCGAAAGGATGCGCCACGCTGTAGCAGCGCAAACGGACAAAGGCCACATGGACGACAACGACAAGAAATTCCGACCCAAGAAGGGTCCGGCAAGGAGCGGCCCGAAAGCGGCGGGACCGCGCAGCCGTGATGGCGCCGCCGGCAAGGGCGGCAAGCCGTCCTTTGGCGCCAAGAAACCTTACGCACCGCGCGGCGATCGCCCGATGGCCGCCGATGGCGAGCGGCCGAAGCGCGATTTCAAGGGCGGCGACAAGCCATTCAGTAAAGGCCCGCGTTCCGAAGGCAAGCCTTTTGAGAAGCGTGAGGGGCCACGCAAGCCCTACGCACCGCGCGGCGACCGGCCGATGGCGGCTGCGGGCGAACGGCCGAAGCGCGACTACAAGCCGCGCGAAGCCGGTGAGGGTGGCGCCCCGCGCGCCGAAAGACCATTCCACAAAGGCCCGCGCCCGGAGGGCAAGCCGTATGAAAAGCGCGAAGGACCGCGCAAGCCCTATGCGCCGCGCGGCGATCGTCCGTTTGCCGCAGCGGAGGGCGGAGAAAAGCGTTTCGACCGTCCCAAGCGTGATTTCGGCGATCGCCCCAAGCGGGACTTTGGTGATCGGCCGCAAGATGCATCGGGTGCCGGCTTCAGGTCACGCCCGCGTTCCGCGGAAGCGACGGAAGAGGCAGGCGAACGCATCGCCAAGCGGCTGGCGCGCGCCGGTCTGGCCTCGCGCCGCGATGCCGAGGAGCTGATCGCCGCCGGTCGCGTCAAGGTCAATGGCCGCGCCCTGACCTCGCCGGCCTTCAATGTCATGCCTGATGACATCATCCATCTCGACGGTATGGAAATCCCGCCGATCGAGCGCACCCGGCTGTTCCTGTTCCACAAGCCGGCCGGCGTCGTCACCACCAACCGCGATCCCGAGGGCCGCAAGACCGTCTTCGACGTGCTGCCGGCCGAACTGCCGCGGCTGATGACCATCGGCCGCCTCGACATCAACACCGAAGGCCTGCTGCTGCTCACCAATGATGGCGGCCTGTCGCGCGTGCTCGAACTGCCGGCAACCGGCTGGCTGCGCCGCTACCGCGTGCGCGTCCACGGCAAGGTCGAGGAGAGCGCGCTTGCCGGTCTGCGTGAAGGCATTGCCGTCGACGGCGTGTTTTACGGCGCCATCGAAGCGACGCTCGACCGTGAGCAAGGCACCAATGCCTGGCTGACCATCGGCTTGCGCGAGGGCAAGAACCGCGAGGTCAGGAACATCCTGGGTTCGCTCGGCCTCGATGTGACGCGGCTGATCCGCATCTCTTACGGTCCGTTCCAGCTCGATGACCTCGCCGAGGGCCATGTGCTGGAGATCAAGGGCCGGGTGCTGCGCGACCAGCTTGGCGAGCGCCTGGTCGAGGAATCCGGCGCCAATTTCGACGCCGAGGTCAACAAGCCGTTTTCCAACAAGCCGGTGCGGCGTACTGAAGTTCGCGAGCCGGAGCCGGAACGGCCGAAATTCACCCGTGACGGCGAGCGCCGTCCGATCGGCGAGGGCGGGCTGATCAAGAACCGCAAACGCCGCGAAGGCAGCCGCGACGAGGCGCTGGGCAAATTGTCGACCAGTCCCGACAGAAGCGCAGGGGCCGAGAAGAGCTTCGGCGAACGCGGCCCGCGTCCCGAACGCAGCTTTGGCGACAAACCCCGCGGCGGCTTTGGCGACAAACCGCGCGGCGGTTTCGGCGACAAGCCTCGTGGCAGTTTTGGCGGCAAGCCCGGCGGTGGCAAGAAATCCGAGCGCGAGCAGCGGCCGATCGAGCCGCCCGGCCAGCGCAAGGCCAATGTCTGGATGGCGCCTGGCGCGCGGCCGATCGGCAAGGGCAGGGCTGAGGCTGATGCCGCCAAGGCGGCTGACGCCAAGGCGCGCAAGGCATCGTTCAAGCCGTCTTATGGCAAACCGGCCGGTGCAAAACCGTTCGGCAAGCCGCGTGGCGAGCCGGGCGGCGGCGAGCGGCCGCGCGGCGGCCCGAAGGGTCCCAGGACGAAATGAGACCCGGATTAATATGAGAATCGTCGGCGGTGAGTTTCGCGGGCGTCCCTTGGCGACGCCTCGCTCAAGCGCCATTCGTCCGACGACCGATCGCACCCGCGAGGCCGTCTTCAACGTGCTGGCGCATCGCTTCGCGGAGAAACTGGACGGCGCGCGCGTGCTCGACCTGTTCGCCGGCACCGGCGCGCTCGGGCTCGAAGCACTGTCGCGCGGTGCGTCCTACGGCGTCTTCATCGAGGAATCGGCCGAAGGCCGTGGCCTGATCCGCGACAATGTCGAAGCCTTCGGCCTGACCGGCCGCACCAAGATCTTCCGTCGCGATGCCACAGGCCTTGGCGAGGCCGGCACACTGGCGCCGTTCGGCCTCGTCTTCGCCGACCCGCCCTACGGCAAGGGCCTTGGCGAGCGCGCCTTGCTGTCGGCCAAGGCCGGCGGCTGGCTTCGCCCCGGCGCGCTGTGCGTGGTCGAGGAGGCCGCGGTGGCGCCCTTCGAGCCAGGCCCCGGCTTTTCCGTGCTGGACGAGCGCAATTACGGCGAGACCGTGATCCGCTTCATCGAGGCGGCCTGATACGTTTTGCTCCCGGCCTCTTTGCAGCCGCCTTTGACGGCAACATGGCCAACAATTCACTTTGCTTGTCGCCAGTAGCTTGCCTATCGTCCTGCCGAGAGCAATTCCAGGAAAAGTGTGAAACGGTTTTCCGTCCGGAATTGCGCCAAAACAAAGAGATAAAGCGGTTCAACGTTTCCGTGAACGATGAACAGCGAAATCGGAGCCATTGATGACATTTCAAGCTGAATGGCTGCGCGGGACTCTGCTGGCGACCTCGCTGGCTTTCGTTATCACCGGCCCGGCGCTGGCCGACAGCCCGGTGTTGCCCAATACGGTGCCGGGCGAATTCAAGGTCACGGATTTCCTGCTCGACAATGGCTTGGAGGTCGTCGTCATTCCCGACCACCGTGCGCCGATCGTCACCCACATGGTGTGGTACAAGATCGGCAGCGCCGACGAGCCGCCGGGCAAATCCGGCATTGCCCATTTCTTCGAGCATCTGATGTTCAAGGCGACGACCAATCATGCGGCCGGCGAGTTTGACCGAGCCGTCTCCGACATCGGCGGCTCCAACAATGCCTTCACCTCTTACGACTACACGGCCTTCCACGAGACGGTGGCGCCGTCGGCGCTCGAGCTGATGATGAGCTTCGAGGCCGACCGCATGCGCAACCTCATCCTCACCGACGACGTCATCAAGACCGAGCGCGACGTAATCCTGGAGGAGCGCCGCTCGCGCATCGACAACAATCCGCAAGCCGTGCTGGACGAGGAGGTCGATGCCACGCTCTGGCAGAACCAGCCCTATCGCATTCCCGTCATCGGCTGGATGCAGGAGATGCAGCAGCTGAACCGCACCGACGCCGTCGCCTTCTATGACAAATATTACCGGCCCAACAACGCCGTGCTGATCGTGGCCGGCGATGTCGAACCGGACACGGTGCGGGCGCTGGCCGAAAAGACCTATGGCAAGGTGGCGCGCGGTCCCGATCTGCCGCCGCGCATCCGCCCGGTCGAGCCTGAGCAGAACACCAAACGCACGGTCATGCTCGCCGATGCCCGCGTCAGCGTGCCGAGCTTTTCCACCCAATGGGTGGTGCCGTCCTATCATTCGGGCAAGCCGGGCGAGGCGGAAGCGCTCGACCTTCTGGCGGAAATCCTCGGCGGCGGCAACCGCAGCCGGCTCTACCAGGCGCTCGTCGTCCAGCAAGGCATCGCCTCCAACGCCGGCGCCTATTTCCAGGGCACCATGCTCGACGACACCAATTTCACCGTCTACGGCGCGCCGCGCGGCGATGCCAAGCTCTCCGACATCGAAGCGGCGGTCGACGTGGAGGTGGCGCGCATCGTCCGGGATGGCGTCACGCCTTCGGAGCTGGAAAAGGCCAAGGACCGCTATGTCAGGTCGATGATCTTTGCCCGCGACAAGCAGGATTCGATGGCCAACATCTACGGCTCGACGCTTGCCACCGGCGGCAATGTGCAGGACGTCCAGCAATGGCCGGACCGCATCCGCAAGGTCACCGCCGAAGAGGTCAAGGCCATCGCCGCGCGCTATCTGGTGCTTGCCCGGTCGACGACCGGCTATCTCTTGCCGCAGCAACAAGCGGGGAATTGATCATGAGGAGCACGAACGCGATGCACGCTGGCGCGCCCTTACCTTCTCCCCTTGTGGGGTCCGAAGGACGGGGCGAGACCCGTGGCTCGCCCCAGGGCGGTGGCCGAGCGCAGCTCGGTCGGATGAGGGGTGTTCCAGCTTGGCGCCGACAGCATTCCGTCACGCACCCCTCAACCGTCTCGGCGCTGCGCGCCGATCCACCTTCTCCCACAAGGGGAGAAGGAAGAGCGCTCGCCGCCCTCGCAACCCTCTTCCTCTCCATCCTCTTCCTGATCCTGCCGGCACTCACCGCGCGCGCCATGGACATCCAGTCCGTCATCTCGCCAAAAGGCATCACCGCCTGGCTGGTGGAGGATTATTCCGTGCCTGTTATCGCCATTCGCTTCGTCTTCGGCGGTGGCTCGACGCAGGATCCGGTCGGCAAGGAGGGGTTGGCCAACCTGATGACCGGCCTGTTCGACGAAGGCGCCGGTCCGCTCGACAGTGAAGATTTCCAGATCAAGCTCGACGATGCCGGCGCCGAGATGAGTTTCGAGGAGAGCCGCGACGGCCTCTATGGCTCGATGCGCATGCTGGCCGAGCAGCGCGATCAGGCGTTCGACCTGTTGCGGCTGGCGGTCAACGAGCCGCGCTTCGACCAGCTGCCGATCGACCGCATCCGCTCCCAGATCCTTTCCGGCATCATCGCCGGCGAGAACGACCCCGACACGGTCGCGCAGAACAAATGGGCGCGCGCCCTCTATGGCGACCATCCTTATTCCCGCTCCGACCAGGGTACCAAGGAAAGCATTGCCACCATCACGCCGGATGATCTGAAAGCCTTGCACCGGGCGGTGTTCGCGCGCGGCGGCTTGCATGTCGCCGTGGTCGGCGCCATCGACCCCGAGACGCTGAAGAAGAAGCTCGACATGGTGTTCGGCGGCCTGCCGCAAAACCAGGCGCTGAGCCCGGTGGCCGATATCGACCCGAAGCTGGCACAGCATGTCGAGGTCGACTACGACCTGCCGCAGACCTCCCTGCAGCTCGCCTATCCCGGTGTGAAGCGCAAGGCGCCGGATTTCTTTCCGGCCGTGCTGATGAACGAGATCCTCGGCGGCGGTACCTTCACCTCGCGCCTGTTCCAGGAGGTGCGCGAAAAGCGCGGGCTGGCGTACAGCGTCAACTCCTCGCTGATCAACCAGGACCACGCCAACGCACTGGTCATCAGCACCGGCACCCGGTCGGACCGCGCGGCCGAGACGCTGGGGATCGTCCGCGACGTGGTCAAGCAGCTGGCCGAGCAAGGCCCGACCGAGGCGGAGCTGGCGGCGACCAAGAAATACATGATCGGCGCCTACGCCATCAACAATCTGGACTCTTCGAGTGCCATTGCCTCGACGCTGGTCGAACTGCAGCTCGACGATCTCGGCATCGACTACATGCAGCGCCGCGCCGGCTACATCAACGCGGTGACGCTCGACCAGGTCAAGGCGGCGGCGAAAAAGCTGCTGACCACCGAACCGACCATTATGGTCATCGGCCCGAAACTGGCCGGAGCCGGCAAGGGATGAAAGCCGGCGCGCATTTCTATTGTCCGAGCGCTGGCGCTGCCCCTCACCTGCCTGCCGGCATCCTCTCCCCGTATAGCGACGGGGAGAGGGACGCTGTTGTCGCCGGTTTCGCCAATCACCAGCATTGCAAGATAGGTGCCGACGTTGCGGCCAGCTTCTTTCTCCCCGTCACTATACGGGGAGAAATGCCCGGCAGGGCAATGAGGGGCAGCGCCAACTTCGACAATTGGTTGTCTCCGACACCGGCCGGAAACGGGGCAGGAGTCACACAAAATGGCGCCTAGCTTCGGCATCGCCTTTGGCGGCGGCGGTGCGCGCGGGCTGGCGCACATCCATGTCATCGAGGCGCTGGACGAGTTGGGCATCAAGCCGGTGGCGATTGCCGGCTCGTCGATCGGCGCCATCATGGGCGCGGGCATGGCCGCCGGCATGACCGGCAAGGACATCCACGACTATGCCCGCTCGATCCTCGGCCGCCGCGCCGAAGTGGCGAGCCGCATGTGGCGGGCGAGGCCGGGCACGATCGCCGAAGCCATGCAGGTCCGCGTCAGCCAGTTCAACGTCGAGCGCATCCTCAAGGCCTTTCTGCCCGAAGCCATTCCCGAAACTTTTGCCGAGCTGAAAATCCCCCTGAAGGTGACGGCGACCGACTATTTCGGCCACAAGCTGGCCGTGTTCGACGATGGCGACCTGCACTCGGCGCTGGCGGCCTCGGCTGCCATTCCCGCCGTTTTCCGCCCGGTGATGCGCGACGGCAGGCTGCTGATCGACGGCGGCATCTACAACCCCGTGCCGTTCGACCTGATCGAGAACGACGCCGACATCATCATCGGCGTCGACGTGGTCGGCGCGCCGGAAGAACTCGACCGCAAGCACCCGACCTCCGTCGACCTGATATTCGGCGCCACGCAGCTGATGATGCAGTCAATCATCGCCAACAAGCTGAAACAATGCCGCCCCGACATCCTGGTCCGCCCGGCAGTGTCGAAATACCGCGTGCTCGATTTCCTGAAGATCGACGCCTTGATGAACGAGACGGCGGATATCAAGGACGAGCTGAAGCGGCAGGTGGAGAAGGTGCTGGAGGCGCGGGCCGGCGCCGCCGTCAAAGCGAGGCGGGGAAAGCAGGTCGGGTGAGGATTCCCGACTCGATCTGAAAGGAAACAGGCTTCAACCGATTTACGATTTCGCCGCCACCGGCGCATACTCCAGCGCCACCACACCGTTGCTGAACGGCGTGGCCGAAATCAATTCGAACGACACCGGCTCGCCGGCTGGGAACAGCGGCTTGCCTTGGCCGACGGCGCCGGGATAGCTGAGCAGCCTGACGCGATCGACCAGGCCATGGCGCAGCAATTCCTGCGCAACGCTCAGGCTGCCATGCACATAGATGTTGCCGCCAGTGCCCTGCTTCAGCGCCCTGACGGCTTCCGGCAGGGAGCCCTTCAGCAATTTGGCCGGCTTCCACTCGAGCGCCTTCAGGCTGGTCGAGGCGACATATTTCGGCAGCGCGTTGAACCGGTCGGCAAAGTCTCCGGTTTCCGTGGGCCATGAGCCGGCAAATATCTCATAGGTCGTGCGCCCCAAAAGCATGGCGCCGCTGTCGGCAAGTTCGTCCTCCTTGAACCTGTTCATCTCGTCGTTCCAGGTCACGCTTGGCAGCTTCTCGACCTCGGCAATGCCATCGACGCTGATGAATTCGGTGACGATAAGTTTTCGCATGGGGCTCTCCTTCTTCTGTCAAAGGACGGACTGCGCAGGCCCTTTGCGACATGCTTCGTGAAAAATAGCGCGGCGCTTGGTCGTTTTCGGTCAACGCCAGAAACACGCATTGACCTCAGATGGCCCGACGGCGCCACGCAGCTGATGATGCAGTTGATCATCGCCAACAAGCTGAGACAATGCCGCCCCGACATTCTGGTCCGCCCGGCGGTTTCGAAATATCGCGTGCTCGATTTCCTGAAGATCGAGGCTTTGATGAGTGAGACGGCCGATATCAAGAATGAGCTGAAGCGGCAGGTGGAGGCGCGGGTGGGAAGAGCAAGCGCGGGAAGAAGGAGCGGCGTTAGGGTTTCCAGTTCTATTTCTGGATCTTCAGTGTCGATCTGAGGGTTCGGATCGCCATACCGTAGCCGGTGTTAGAAAGGCGGTACTTTTTTGCATTTTTATTTCTGTGAATTTCGTAGAAGACATAATAGTCCTGATTAAAATATCTGCTCACGTTATCCTTGTGCTTCGGACGCATTTTGGGAAAGACTGCAGAAATCAAATTTGCCATCTCTGTCGTCGTATAGAATTTCCGAGTTTCGTCGTCCTTCCAAACGCTCAATAGTGCGATCAAAATCGCGTCTTGCAAGCCGACATCAGAGATGCGAGCAACTGAGGCGAGGCTCGACTCAATGTCTATCTCATCCTTGCTTTCGGCCCCGACGAGTTGGTTCATAGAATTAAAATAGGTTTGCACGCTGCCATTGTTATCAAGAGCCAGTACGCCGGGCGATTTCTTGATAAGCTCCAACCCCATCCGCTCTTGTTGATGATCGCGCGCGCGAAATTCCCCAATAGTTAGATCATCGCCAGGCCGTGCGCGCGCGAGCAGCCGCTCGAAACGGGCTTGCTCATCTGCGACGACGAAATGTCGTTCGAAATCCTTCCCGCATAGCGCCATTTCCTTTTCGAGATGAATAATCTCTTGCTTTGCTCGGAAGCCGGAAATTACTATGGGCTCAGAAAGATTCTCAAGTATGTATTCAGCAACCTTTTCTGCAGCTATCGTAGGCTTTTGAGCTAGGGCACTTTCGGCGAAATCCCCGATCGACAGAACCCCGTGATAGCCGTGACGATAATAGTAACTTAGGTACATAAAGTCGCTAGCTTCGACATGTAGGTATCCGAAGGCCCTGGCAAGGTACTGACTTGCTGTTGTCTTTCCCGCGCAGGTATATCCGCAGAGAATGATATTAGGCCTGTGGTCCAGAGGGAGCTGCAGCTGCGTTCTAGCCACCGAAGAGTAGCGGCGTTCGTCGAGAAACTCAAACAATTGCTGGAAGGATTTTCTTCTAAAATCTACTTTATCCGCAACCTCGATGGGTAGTGAGCCAAGTGGTGCATCACACCCCGCTGGCTGGAACCATCGATTAAAAGATTTATTGTCTAGCCATGGGTACACGAGGTTGGTATCGTACTCGCGCTCTATATCGACTATGGTTCCATCTTGCTCTCCAGTAAAGACGACATAATCTTTGTCAATTCCCCAAGATTTTCTATAATTACTTGGAACATAGAGTAATACATCGGAGCGAACGGTCGCGCCGCGCACATTTCCAGATGCGCGCAGTATGGAGTCTAAGCTTGCAAAAGTACGGCCATCCATCCAATATTTGATATCGACGCCCGGTACATCGTTGTCTGTTCCGCTTAAGGCGTCTATGCGGACCGAGGTATCCTCTAAAATGAACGGATGAGTCGCTTCCGAATAGCCTGCCTTGAGTATTTGGCGCTTAGCGCTTCGATAGCTTGCTTCTAGGATGGCTTCGCGAGACGTCAGGCGGGGTTCGACATAGCCGGCATGGTATGTTCGCTGCCGAAATCCCTGAATGCGTATTTGATGGCCCTCTGCTAAGTAGCGTGCATGCGCAAGTTTGGTTGGATTGGTTGTAAAAAAGGTCAGTTCACGCATCGGTTTTGACAACGCTACGGCCAACATTCGAGGGTGAAGTACGATAGACGTCACAATCTAAAGCATCCGCATATTCGGCAATCGCTGAAATCCGACCAGACTCTCCGAAACAGAATAGCATCGGGCCGAGGCTCGACATGCCAACACAATCTGCCCCAGAATCGAGCAGTTTCTTCGAGAGAAGTCGTAGTGGTTCGCCATATTCTGCCCGCTCGGCACGCTTCCAGGCGGTCTCCTGCATCAGCGTCACGCCGCGACAGAAGGCTCGATAGTCGCCTTCGACTACTGCTGCGTAGATTTCAAACAAAGCGATGTAGCTAGCCTCGAAACTGGCAGTTGCTGGAAGCGGCGTGGTGCGTTCAAAGAATGCGATTTCTTCCTGTTGGGTTTTAGGGGTAATCGACCGTGGTAGGCAAAGGAGAATCGGCCAGGGCGGCATTGGCACAATGGGCAACGCCAAGGGAAGTCGGGTTGGTGTCGTCCGAGACGATGGCATGTAGGGACTGCCGTCGCTCGGTCGGCCGAGATCACAGACTAATCCGCCACTAAAATAGGTGTTGATGCCGATACCGGATGTCCCACCGCGTCCTGACGCTGCAAGAAGTCGATCAGCTACAATATGTGTCTGGTTGAGCAAAGCTAAGGCTTCCATTGCTCCAAGTCGTATCGCAGTAGCTGATCCCATACCAACATGGGTTCGCATGTCTCCGCTGACGCGGATCGTCCCTCTTCCTCTCATGCCATGATCCAAGGCGAAGCGCTCAAGTAGTTCGCTCAGAAGGGCACATTCGCTCGGGGCCATCGGCTGAGGGCGATCATCGTACACCTTTAGCTGCGAATCTTCTTGTATCTCGATTTCAGCCGCTGGCCCCTCAATCGCGAAGCCAATACCGCCGTTTTTTCGGAGAGCGCCTTCGTGAAGGGACAGCAATCCTAGGTGCAGGCGAGGGCGAACATACACGCGCACTTCACGCATTCGCGTTACAGGAATTCCAAACTGTTTCAAAATGATCGTCGTATTTTCGGCCAAATACGGTCTCGGCTGCGACATGGACCGCCGGCGCGTAACGGCTCTTGTCTCCTTCGAAAATTGGGCCTGCGACCAAATCGGCGTCCACCAGCACAAAACTATGATGTGCATGATCAGCAAATCGGCGCAGCTCAACCCTGCCGTCAAATTGCTTCCGGAGTAAGGCGATCTTCGAAAGCATATCACGCGCACGATGTTTTGCATCATCGCCCATGTGCTTTTCGTCAGGAATAAGCAATCGTACCTTAAGTTGACTGTATTTGATGAGCGCGTCGACCAAAACCTTGTCGTCACTTTCGATATCAAGAAAGTCTTGGACAAACCGGCTGCATGAAGCCCCCATTACATCGACGCGGCGTCTACTGCCAACAACGAGATCACGATAGTAGTTCTGATCGTGACGGTTCGCGAGAAGCGCCTTGATCCCCATTCTTCGAAATTTGTCAAGCTCTTGGATTGGCCGCAACAATGTTAGAAAGGTTGCGAGATAGACGATCAACCCGGTAACGATACCGCCAACAAAGCCGAGAAGTTTTGTGCTGCTTGGGTCTATTCTGTAGTACCAACAACCTAGGCCGAACGCTGCAATCGTAATAGCTATGGTGAGAATCAACCAAAGCGGCACACGTATTTTATCGAGCTCAAAGTTCATCACCGTGGGTACCCAATAAAGAGAAGCTCGCGTTTGCGTGCCTTGCTGAGCGCATGATTGTGCTCCGCAGAATGAATAGAGACCTGTGAAAAGCGCGATTCGAAATGCGCTTTGATTTCAGTTTCCGACGGAAAGGCACCTGACACGTAGGATAGAGCTACGATTGAGTGTTGATGCCTATCTATGAACGAAAACAGGCGGTCCTTGAACGAGCGCGTCCGAGCCCACTCTGGAAACCAATGGGGCGGGGCGAACAGGCGAATATCGGATTTGGGATCGATCAACCCTCCCCATTCATTATAATGCGCAAGGCCTTCCAAAAAATGATAGCGGCGCCAGTAGTCGTCGCGGTTGCGCCGTTCCTCTCGCCCTATGTAGGGTGGGTCAATATACACGAGGTCATAGCCGGCAGGTATATCTTCGGCATTGCCAGAAGGGAGAATGGAAAAGGAGCCGCCACAAGCCGACCTTCGAGTGATGTCGTCATAAGCCTGTAGCGCATGATGCATAAAACTTCGCTCCCATGTGATCGCATTGCCGAAGCTTCTGGTGACCGAAATATTGGTACGTAGTTTGAGATTTGCTCGATGGAATAGGTTGAATGGTCGCTTCTTTAAGCACGCCTGATAGATAAGATATCTAAGTAATGATTTGTCTTCTATGGATCGAGCGTCGTCGTTGACTGAGCGTATAAAGCCGTCAAGCCAAGTATTCTCTTCGTCTTTAAAGAATATTCCTGAAAAATTTTGAGAAATTACTCCATCTATTGGTTCAACCGCATCTAGCAGCGCCTCAACATCGCTACGGGAAAGTGCTGGTTGGTCGGCTAGTACAACTCGGCCAACATCTTCATTGAAGCAGAAGCCATCATGATAGGTAACACGCTTACGCATCGCCCTAAACATCAGTGAAACAGAGCCGGTGCCTCCAAATGCATCGAGTACGCTGTCAAAACGAACTGCGCCCAAATGGGAATACATCCATCCGAGCAACCTACGCTTGCTGCCGTAATATCGGGTTTGAGGAAACCCAGCAATTGCATCTGGGACCGGCTGGATTAACTGGAGTTTTGCGGGGGTATCGCTCAACTTGTCGGCCGAGAAGGCTGACGTCGACCGTTTGGCGATGTTGCCTACCATGTTTGCCCCCGCCGCGTCGGCGCGCTAGCTTTTTTCTGCACCAACCGCGCTGCGTCGAACGCTCCGGGAGATTAACAACTGTACACTATTGCTGTTTAGCTGAGAACTGATCCTCAAACTTCTAAGGAAAGTACGGTCACTAGGGCAACTTCCCGACGTGTGGCTGACGTTTATTTCAACCGGCCATCGTGATCGGCGTATACCGTGGCTATCGGCACCGTCCACCTCCGTCCAAGGGTGGCAAGCCTTCGTCCTTAGGTATTTCCCTCAGTCCTTCGCCCGCTCCACATAGGCCCCATCCGCCGTCATCACCACCACGCGGGTGCCTGGCGCAATGTGCGGCGGCACCAGCGTGCGCACGCCGTTGGACAGCACGGCCGGCTTATAGGAGGACGAGGCCGTCTGGCCCTTGGTCGTTGGCTCGGTTTCCACCACTTCGAAGGTGGCGCGCTGCGGCAGCACCAGGGAAATGGCGATGCCGTTGAACTGCGACACCTGCACGGCCATGCCTTCCAGCAGGTAAGGCGCCATGTCGCCGACCACGGCTTCCGACACCGCCACCTGGTCGTAGGTTTCCGGGTTCATGAAGTGAAACCCTTCGCCGTCGCGGTAGAGGAAGGTGTGCTCGCGCTCTTCCACATAGGCGCGCTCAACCTGTTCGGTGGTGCGGTAGCGCTCCGAAACCTTTACCCCGTCGCCGATGCGGCGCATGTCGAGCTGCGTCACCGGCGTGCCCTTGCCTGGGTGGATGTTTTCGGCAAAGAGGATCACATAAAGCTTGCCGTCCTTTTCGACGACATTGCCTTTGCGGAGCGAACTGGCGATGACTTTCACCACGGTTTTAAATCCTGCGAGAGTTGATTGGCGTTTGCCGGCTTGTGCGGCGCTGGATGGGGGCCTACCGCATCTTGGCCGCCGCCGCCAGCCCCCTTCCACCATGATCTGGGCCCCATGACCGAAGCTTCACCCTGGTGGACGCCGCATGTCCACGCCGACCGCCGCCCGCGGCTGATGCTGCGCAACGGCATCGCCGCCAGTCTGCGCGACTGGTTCGCCACCCATGATTTCGTCGAGGTGGAAACGGCGGCCCTGCAAGTCTCGCCGGGCAACGAGGCGCATCTGGCGGCTTTCGCCACGGAAGTGGTCGGACCGGACGGCGCGCCGTCGCCGCTCTATCTCCACACCTCGCCGGAATTCGCCTGCAAGAAGCTGCTCGCCGCCGGCGAAGTCAGGATTTTCAGCTTCGGTCCAGTCTACCGTAACCGCGAGCGTGGTCCGTTGCACCATCCCGAATTCACCATGCTCGAATGGTACCGGGTGGGCGAGGCCTATGAGAGCCTGATGCGGGATTGCGCGGCCTTTCTGGCGCTGGCCGCGACACGGGCAGGGGCAACGCAGTTTTCGTTCCGGGGCCGCGACTGCGATCCGTTCGCCGAGCCGGAGCGGCTGACAGTGGCGGATGCCTTCTCTCGCCATGCCGGCATCGACCTGCTGGCCACGGTCGCCGCCGACGGTGGCACCGACCGCGACGCGCTGTACGCCGCCTTGACCCGGGCCGGCCTGCGCACCGCCCCCGACGACAGCTGGGCCGACCTGTTCAGCCGGGTGATGGTGGAAAGGGTCGAGCCGTTCCTCGGGCAAAGGCGGGCGACCATCCTGTGCGAATATCCGCTGGCCGAGGCAGCACTGGCCCGGCCGAGTCCGAGGGATCCGCGCGTCGCCGAGCGCTTCGAACTCTATTGCTGCGGCGTCGAGCTCGCCAACGGCTTTGGCGAGCTGACCGACGCCGACGAGCAGCGCCGGCGCTTCGTCATCGAGATGGATGAGAAAGAGCGCATCTACGGCGAGCGCTATCCGCTGGACGAGGATTTTCTGGCGGCCCTTGCCATCATGCCGCCGGCCAGCGGCATCGCGCTCGGCTTTGACCGGCTGGCGATGCTGGCGACCGGCGCGCAAAAGATCGAGGATGTCATCTGGACGCCTGTCGCGGCGCCCTGAATCACTCGGCAGCCGGTCCTGACCTGCTCAATGCGCGAAAACCTGCTCCAGCGAGCGAAAGCCCTTGAATTCCAGCGCATTGCCCGAGGGGTCGCGGATGAACAAGGTCGCCTGTTCGCCGGGCTCGCCCTTGAAGCGGACCATCGGCCTTTCCAGCCAGTCGATGTCGTCGCGCGCCTCCAGTCGCGTCGCCAGGTGCTGCCAGTCGTCCATCAAGAGCACGGCGCCGAAATGCGGGATAGGCACGGTGATGCCGTCGACCTTGCCGTCGCTGGGGGCCTGTGCGGCCTGCGGCCGCAGATGCGCCGACATCTGATGACCGAACAGATCGAAGTCCACCCAGGTCGCCGACGAGCGGCCGATGGCGCAGCCCAGCACCTCGCCATAGAAAACGCGGGTTTCATCGAGATCACGGACAGGAAAGGCGAGATGGAAAGGCGTCATCGAAAATGCTCCGAGCAGGCTGCGGACTGATTTTGCGTCGCAGGGTTCGCGATTTGAACCGTCAACCCTGCATCTTGATTGAAGCCCATGCCATTGCACAAGCCGGACCGGAACAATAGATGGGTGGGCAACGACCGGACGCCGGCCGCACCAGCAGGATTTCAGGCATGACCGATATATCAGACGCAGCAAAATTGACCGACCGCGTCGCGGCTCTGGTCGAGGCTGCCAAAAAGGCCGGCGCCGATGCCGCCGACGCGGTGGCCGTGCGCGGCCGCTCGACCGGTGTGTCGGTGCGTCTCGGCAAGGTCGAGGGTACAGAGGCCTCCGAGAGCGAGGATGTCGCGCTGCGCGTTTTCGTCGGCGGCCGGGTGGCGAGTGTTTCGGCGACAGCTGCCTCGGATCCGAAGGTGCTGGCCGAGCGCGCCGTTGCGATGGCGAAAGCGTCGCCGCAGGATCCCTATCAGGGGCTGGCCGACCCGGCATTGCTCGCCAAGCAGACGCGCGATCTCGATCTGTTCGACGCTACCGAAGTGTCGGCCGACCAGTTGAAGGAGGCCGCACTTGCAGCCGAAGCGGCCGCCCTTGCCGTCAAGGGCGTGACCAATTCGGCCGGCTCCAGCGCCGGTGCCGGCCTGGGCGGCCTGGTGCTGGCCACCTCGCACGGCTTTCTCGGTCACTATGTCGGCTCGCGTTTCTCGCGCTCGGCCAGCGTCATCGCCGGCGAGGGCACGGGCATGGAGCGCGACTATGAATTCTCCTCGCGCCAGCATTTTGCCGATCTCGACACGCCCGAATACATTGGCCGCAAGGCCGGCGAACGCGCGGTGCGCCGCATCGGCGCGCGCAAGGCGGCGACCGGGCCGGTCGACGTGGTGTTCGATCCGCGCGTCGCGCGCGGCATTGCCGGCCATCTTGCCGGCGCCATCAATGGTGCCTCGGTCGCGCGCAAGACGTCGTTCCTGCGCGACATGATGGGCAAGCAGGTAGCCGCCTCCGCCATCACTGTCACCGACGAGCCGCTCCGGCTGCGTGGACAGGCCTCGCGTCCGTTCGACGGCGAAGGCGTCGAGGGCGAAAAGCTGTTGATGGTCGAAAAGGGCGTGCTCAATCACTGGTTCCTGTCGACCTCGGCGGCGCGCGAGCTTGGGCTCGTCACCAACGGACGCGGCGCGCGCAACGGCTCTTCCGTTTCGCCGTCCTCCACCAATCTTGCCATCGAACCGGGCGAGCGGTCGCCGGAAGAGCTGATCAAATCGCTCAAGACCGGCTTCTACGTCACCGAGGTGTTTGGCCAGGGCGTCGACATGGTCACCGGCGAATACAGCCGTGGCGCCTCGGGCTTCTGGATCGAGAATGGTGAACTGGCCTATCCGGTCGCCGAGGTCACCATCGCCTCGAACCTGAAGACCATGTTCCTCAACATGGTGCCGGCCGATGATCTCGACCGCAATTTCGGCACCGCCGCCCCGACGCTTCTGATCGAAGGCATGACCCTTGCCGGAGCTTGACCTGACCACCGCCGGGGCCACCGAAGATTTGCCGTTGCTGCGCGATGCCGCCCGCGAGGCGGGGGTCATCGCCATGCGCTACTTCGGCAACAGCCCGCAAGTCTGGATGAAGGGCGGCACTTCGCCGGTCAGCGAGGCTGATCACGCCGCCGACGCCTATCTGCGCGAAACGCTGCTGGCGGCACGGCCGGATTATGGCTGGCTGTCGGAAGAAACAGTCGACGATCCGGTTCGGCTTTCGGCACGCCGCACCTTCGTCGTCGACCCGATCGACGGCACGCGCGGTTTTCTGGAAGGCCAGCGCACCTGGTGCGTCAGCGTCGCAGTCGTCGAGCATGGCCGCACGCTGGCCGGCGTGCTGGAATGCCCGGCGATGGAGGAGACCTATTGGGCGCTGCCCGGCCAGGGCGCCTTCCGCAATGGCAAGCGCATTGCAGTGCGCAAGCTGGCGGATACGGCCGAGATTTCCGGGCTGAAGCAGTTGACCGACCTGATGCCGGCCGAATGGCAGGCGCGGCTGAAGCGGGCGCCCTACAGCCCTTCGCTCGCCTATCGGCTGGCCATGATTGCCAATGGCGTGCTGGATGCCACTTTCGTCAAGCCGAATGCGCATGACTGGGACATTGCGGCGGCCGATCTCATCTTGCGCGAGGCCGGCGGCCAGTTGCTCGACCGGCACGGCCGCGCCCCGCTCTATGCCGGCGAGGTGACCCGCCACGGCGCGCTTGCCGCCGGCAGCGGTGAACTGCTGGCCGTGCTCGCCGATGTCATCGCCGGGCTGGATGCGTGAAGCGCTTTCCGGAGCGTGATGAATTCATCTCGCTCTAAAGGTTCCAAAGTCGCCGGCTTTGGTCTAGACCTGTCACAAACTCACGATATGTGAAGGACCGACATGGCCGCGGAAGACGGAAAGAAACAGCTTTTGCATCTGGTGTTCGGTGGCGAACTGAAGAAGCTTGGCGGCACCGATTTCCGCGATCTCGACGGGCTCGACATCGTTGGCATCTATCCGGACTATCAATCCGCGCACTCGGCGTGGAAAGCCAAGGCGCAAGCCAGCGTGGACAATGCCCACATGCGTTATTTCGTCGTTCATCTGCACCGGCTGCTTGACCCCGACAACAAGGCTGCCGGTTGACTTCGATGGAACATGATCTGGCGAAAGGGCCAGCAAGCGATGCCGCGCCCACGGGCAGGGGACGCAGCCGCACGACCAAGGCATTCTGGCGCAAGATTCGCCAACCGCTGGCGGAGTCGCGATTCGTCAAGAACGCCATCGCCAGCCTGTTCGCCCAGTTCGTCCGGTTCGTACGCCTCACCAACCGTGTCGTCGAGGGATCGGCGCGGTTTTCGGGCGGTGCCTATACCGAATTCGAGCCCGGTATCATCGTTCTGTGGCACGGCCAGCATCTGCTGACGCCGGCCTATTACCCCAAGCGCAAGCCGCTGGTCGCCATGGTCTCGCGCAGCGCCGATGCAGAACTCAACGCGCTGATGCTAGAAAAATTCGGCATCGAGGCGGTGCGCGGTTCGGGCGGGCGAGAAAATGCCAGGCATCTCGACAAGGGCGGAGCAAAAGCGCTTATCGCCCTGAAAAAGTCGCTCGCTGTCGGCAAGAACGTCGCCATGATTGCAGACATTCCGCACGGTACGCCGCGAGACGCAGGGCTTGGCATCGTTCTCCTGGCGCGCCTCTCGGGCCGGCCGCTACTGCCTGTCGCCATCACCACCAGCCGCCGCAAGGTGCTGGACAAGAGCTGGGACAAGACCACCATCAACCTGCCGTTCGGCCGATCGTCGATCGTCATCGGGTCGCCGATCTTCGTGGCGGCCGGCGCCGATGACGCCGAAATGGAGCGCAAGCGCCAGGAAGTGACGGTTGCGCTCAATGCCGCGACCGCCGAGGCCTACCGTCTTGTGGATGCCGCGCGATGAGCGGTCGCTGGGCGCGAGCCATGCTGTCGGCATATCGTTTCGCGGGGGCGGCCGCCTATCCGCTGGTCGGACCCTATGTCGCCTGGCGCACCTCGCGCGGCAAGGAAGACCGCTACCGCCGGCGCGAGCGCTATGGCGTCGCCGGCCGCCCGCGGCCCGAGGGTCCGGTGATCTGGATCCATGCCGCGAGCGTCGGTGAGACCATAGCGGTCGTGCCGCTGGTCGAAAGCATTCTCGACTACGGCGTCAACATCGTGCTGACGACCGGCACGGTCACCTCAGCGCAAGTCGCCGACGAGCGGCTCGGTGACCGCATCATCCACCAATATGTACCGCTCGACCTCAAGCCGGCGGTCAGCCGGTTCCTCGATCACTGGCAGCCGGATCTGGCGATCATCGCCGAATCCGAGATCTGGCCGATGACCATCCTCGAGCTTGGCGCGCGCCGCGTGCCGCAGGTGCTGGTCAATGGCAGGCTGTCCGACCGTTCGTTCAGGTCGTGGAAGAAACGGGCCAACATCGCCGAGGCGTTGTTCGAGAACCTGGCTCATGTGGTGGCGCAATCGGATGTCGATGGCGAACGATTTCTAGCGCTCGGCGCGCGGCCGGTCACCGTGTCGGGCAACCTCAAGGTCGATACCTCGCCGCCGCCTGTCGACGAACGGGTGCTGGCGACGCTGCGGCGGCAGATCGGCGCGCGCCCGACCTGGGCGGCGATCTCGACCCATGACGGCGAGGAGGTGGTCGCGGCGGAAGTCCACGCGACGCTGCACAAGCGTCACCCTGGTCTTCTGACGATCGTCGTTCCACGCCATCCCGATCGCGCCGAGGCGCTGGCGGCGCAGATTTCCGGCATGGGCCTGAAGGTCGCCCGGCGCAGCAAGGGCGACAGGATCACTGCCGACACCGATATATTGCTGGGCGATACGATCGGCGAGATGGGGCTCTATCTCAGGCTGACGGAAATCGCCTTCGTCGGCCGCTCGCTGACCTCCGAGGGTGGCCAGAACCCGTTGGAGCCGGCCATGCTCGACACGGCGGTTCTCGCCGGCCGCAACGTGCAGAATTTTCGCGAGGCCTACCAGCGTCTGCTCGACAGCGGCGGCGCCAAGCTGGTGCGCGATCGCGACATGCTGGCCGGCGCCGTCAATTTCCTCCTGACCAACGAAGTGGCGCGCCACGAGATGATGGCGGCGGGCGTGGCGACCGTCGACGAGATGCGCGGCGCTCTGGCCCGCACGCTGAAATCGCTTGAGCCCTACATCCAGCCGCTGGTCGTCAAGTCGCGCCTGAAGGGCGCGAACGGGCGCTAGCGTGGCTTCCGAAGCACCACCATTCTGGTGGGAAGAGCCGGACTGGCGGGTCCTGGCACTGTCGCCGCTATCGGCCATCTATGCGCTCGCCGCCGGCCGCGGCATGCGGCGGGCCAGGCGCGAGAAGATCGAGGCACCGGTTCTGTGCATCGGCAATTTCACCGTTGGCGGTACCGGCAAGACGCCGGTGGCCATCGCGCTCGCCGAACAGGCCAAACGCATGCATCTCAAGCCGGGCTTCCTGTCGCGCGGCCATGGCGGCTCCTTCGCCGAGCCGCATGTCGTCGATATCCATCATGACAGCGCCAGGCATGTCGGCGACGAGCCGCTGCTGCTCGCCGAACACGCACCGGTGGCGGTGACGCCGAACCGCGCCGCCGGCGCCCGGCTGCTGCTGGAAAAGCATGCCTGCGATTTCCTGATCATGGACGATGGCTTTCAGAGCGCGCGCATCCACATCGACTACGCGCTGGTCGTCGTCGATGCGCGCTACGGGATCGGCAACGGCCGCGTCATTCCGGGCGGCCCGCTCAGGGCCAAGGTCGTCGACCAACTGGTCTTCACCAGCGGACTGTTGAAGATGGGCGAGGGCACCGCCGCCGACACCGTCGTCCGCCAGGCGGCACGCGCCGGCCGGGCGATCTTCGAAGCCCATACCGAGCCAAGTGGGAAGGCAGGGCTTGCCGGCAAGCGGTTCCTTGCCTTCGCCGGTATCGGCCATCCCGAGAAATTCTTCGACACGGTGCGCGAGGCCGGCGGCGAGTTGGTGTTGACGCGGCCGTTTCCGGACCATCATTTCTATGCCGAGGACGAACTTGCCGAGCTGGCGGCAACGGCCCGTGCCGAAGGGCTCGGCCTCATCACCACCGCCAAGGACGCCGCCCGGCTGCGCCATGGCGCCTCACAGGACTTTCTCGACCGGCTCGAGGTGCTGGAGATCGACACGGTTTTCGAGCTGGATCACGTGCCCGAACGTATCATCGACGAAACGCTGGATGCCTGGCGCCAGCGAAAGCTGAAGGGCTAGCCCCGCTTACGCATCTCCGGATGCACCTCGATTTCGCGGCGCAGCGAGATGGTAGCGTTGATATAGGGCTCTTGCCTGGCGACGCTCCAGTATTTCAACTCATCGAGCGGAATGCTTTCGCCTGTTACCGCGCAGCGCACGAATGCGCCGGGGCTGGTAACCTGGAAGTCGCCATCGAGATAGCGGATGCGGGCTTCCTTGGCGCCGGGGCCTTCGAAACGGTTCATCATGCAGGGACGCTGAGGTTCATGGGGATTTCATCGCCACAAATTGCCGGCGAGGTCAAGCATGTGACAAGCCTGAGACAATGCTGAACCCCTATTGTTGGCGAGAAAAACGCTGTTGCCGGGGCACAATGGACATTTCCTCTGCTCGTCTTGCCGCCTTGCTCAGGGAAGCGATGACGCCGCAGGCCGTGCCGTCGGCAAAGGCCGATCCGGTAAAAGCCGCTCTCGTGAAGGCGCTGGTGGCGCCGCCGCCACCATCCGGCGCGCCCGTGCGTCCGGCGGCGACACCGACACTGCCTGTGCTCTTATTACCGGCGACCGCGAGAGCCCAGCAGACAGCGTCGTCCGAGATGGTGCAGGCCTATCTGGCGCTCGCGGAACCGGATGGCGAGGCAGCCGACGATGCGGCATCGGCACCGACTGCGGCGAGGAGACCGGTCGACGGCGACACCACGCAACGTGGCCTGGCGCCGCCCCCGGCAAGGGTCGATGAGGGAGCCGCCGCAAGGCCTGCCGCACTGCCATGGCTTGCGCTTCTCTCACCTGAGGTTCCGGCCCTGCGCCGCGCGACCGACGCCAATGCGGTTGCGGGACGAGGGCAGGCGGCTTCCCGGTCGAGCAACGTGCGGCCCGGAAGCAGGCAGATGAGCGTGGGGCTGACATCGTTGGCTGCCGGGCTGTTGGCAGCGGCGATCGTCGGGTTCGTTCTCCTGGTGCTGCGCTAACCCTCGGCGTCGATGAAGGCTTCCATCTTTTCCGGCGCCAGGCCTGCCTGCACAGCGATACGGCGCGCCAGTTCCGCCGTGGCGGCACGTGGCCGCCCCATCGGTCGGTCGAGCCAGTAGGACACCGGATTGAGCGCGGTACGCTCGTCGACGGGAGTGATGCGGCCCGACTCCAACTGATGCCCGGTCAGCGGCGGGCGCGCCAGCGCGATGCCGAGCCCATAGGCGGCGGCGTCGAGCACCAGATTGTAATCCTCGAAACGGCGGTCCTGTGGGCGCGGGCGATAGTCCATGCCTTGCGCGGCAAACCAGGCGCGCCAGGCCGAGGCGTCGGAATCGTTGATCAGCGGATATTTGAGCAGCCGGGCAGGGTCGCCGCGCCCGATCTCGCGGGCAAGCTCCGGTGAGGCGACGGGGAAGACATGTTCCTCGAAAAGCTGCACCGAAATGCGGCCCGGAATGCCGCCGCGGCCGCAGCGGATCGAGAGGTCGATGCCTTCGTCCGCAAGGTCGGCCTGGCGGATGTCGACGTCAAGTACGATGCGCAGCTTGGAAGGATCGTTCTCCAGCGCTGCCATGCGCGGCATCAGCCACAACCCGCTGACCGAGGGGATCGAGGTCAGCCTCACCACGGCGGTGCCGCGCGGCTCGACCCAGCGGTCGGAATGGCTCGATATGAGCGCGAAGGCTTCGGCCGTGCGCAGATGCAACCGGTTGCCTTCGATGGTCAGCGAGACGCCGCGCGCGCCGCGATCGAACACTTTCAATCCCAGCCAGTCTTCGAGCTTGGCGATCTGCCGGCTAACGGCGCCGTGGGTGATGTTGAGCTTTTCTGCCGCCGCCGAAAAGCTGCCCGTTCGCGCCGCGGCGTCGAAGGCGCGCAGCGTTTCGAGCGGTACCATTGTGTACGAGCTGTGATCCATAGTCACAGGTGATCCTCGATTTGGTCGTTTGTCAACCGGCCCGAAAAGGCGTTTTCTGCCTTTCAGGACCGAAGAATACGAGGGCAGTGAGATGAGCGCAATGACCAGTACGTTGAATCCGACACAGCGGATGGACACCACGGCAGCCATCGCTGTGGCACTGACGGTGGTCGGCTGGGCATCGGCCTTTCCGGCGATCCGTGCCGGTCTTGCCGCCTTCGGACCGCTGGAACTCGGTGCGTTGCGCTTTGCCATCGCCGCCGTGCCGGCGGCGATCTTCCTCGCCGTCAAGCGCCCGGCGCTGCCCAGGCTCGACGAAGTGTGGCGCCTGGTCTTTGGCGGCGCCATCTTCGTCGCGCTCTACACGGTAATGCTCAATTTCGGCGAACTGACCGTCTCGGCCGGTGCCGCCGGCTTCATTATCAATGTCAGCCCGATCTTCACCGCCATCATGGCAATGGCGTTGCTTGGCGAGCGTTTTTCGGGCATGGCCTGGGCCGGCACGGTGATCTCCTTCGCTGGCATTGGCGTCATCGCCATGGCCGACGGGCATGGCCTGCATTTTAACACCGGTGCCCTGCTGGTGCTTGGCTCGGCCTTGTGCTCGGCCGTCAACACCATCGTCCAGAAGCCGCTGTTTGCCCGCCATCATCCGTTGACCATTTCGGCCTCCAATATGGTGCTTGGCGCACTTTGCCTGGCACCCTTCCTGCCGAGCGGCTTTGCGCAGGCAGCGGTTGCCAACACCGCCGGTCTCGGCGCTGTGATCTTTCTCGGCATCGTGCCCAGCCTCATCGCCTATGCCGCATGGGCAACCGCTCTGTCGCGTCTGCCGGCCGCACGTGCGTCGAACTTCCTCTATCTGGTTTCGCCCATGTCTGCCCTGATCGGCTTCTTCTGGCTGGGCGAAGTGCCGACGCTGCTTGGCATCCTCGGCGGCGCGCTGGCGCTCGGCGGCGTCATCGTTGTGAATTTGAAGCGTTAAAGCAAAAGATTGGAGCTGTTTCCGGACTCAAATCCCGAGCCGAAGGCAATCCCGATCCGGTGCATGTCAGCACGTCGCATATCGAGCGCGCCAACCTCACCATGCGCATGGCAAACCGCCGCTTCACACGCCTTACCAATGCGTTCTCAAAGAAGTTCGAAAACCATGTCCACATGGTCGCGATCTACACCGTCTGGTACAACTTCATCAAAATGCACAAGACGTTGAAAATGACGCCGGCAATGGCCGCTGGCGTGTCTCAGACGCTTGGTCGATGGACGATCTTTGCGAGAAGATGGATGCCGTTGCGCCGAAGCCGGGCAAGCGCGGACCGTACAAAAAGGTGGCTTAAGGCGGCGGAGCTTCGACGGTAATCTTGATCGCGGCATAGTAAGCCGCAACATTGGCGATGTCTTCATCGCTCAGGTGGTTGACGACCAACGACATCATATAACTCTTGCGCTCTCCGGCCTTGTAAGCCATCAGCGAGTGGACGAGATAGTCGTACTTCTGCCCGGCGAGATTGGGCGCTTCGCCACCGCCGGCCAGAGCTCTGCCGAGGCCTTCCTTGCCGTGGCACGATTGGCATTTCACCGTGACTGCCCGGCCGGCGGTGATGTCGCCTGCTGCCTGCGCAAATGAGGAGGTGAGCACGAGGGCAGCCATGCCAAGGATCAAACTACGCACACTATCCTCCGTGAAATGCTCCGTAAGATCTGACGACCCTACACCCGGCGAGACGGCGTAGCGAATCTTCCAAGGTCGAAGATCGGAAATTCAAACTGAGACACTACCCGTGCCCGCTGTGATGCAGACATGCGCCAGGCGGGCGGCTATGGTGGGCCGCTTTTGTGGAACATAGCGGGGTCGGGATGGGAAGATGGTTCATATCCGTAATTTCTTGTGTGCTTCTGCTGAGCGGGAAGGCCGCCGCGGGTTGGTATCACGTGGAGAATTACGAAGGGTCCATCGGCTCCCAGCCCGTTCATGTCTCGCTTCAGACATATGACGGCTTCGGCAGCGGCATGACCATCGAGGGAAGCTACTTCTACGACGCGAAACAAAGCCCGATAGCCGTGTTCGGCAAGCTCAACGGCACCAGGCTCGCGCTCTGCGAGATTTCGAACGACAAGGAATTCGACCGGATATTGGTGGTTGGATCAAAGATCCCCGTCGACACCACCGGATGCCCATTTTCCCTCGACATGGCTGAAAGCGGCGCGACAGGCAGCTGGAGCAAGGGGGCGGACACGTTTCCCGTCACGCTCAAGAAGGTCGCGAGTCTGGACGATACTGGCGACCCAAAGCTCGACGGGACCGTCGAGATTCCCTTCTGGGCCGAAACAGCCGCCCACAGGTTTGCCGGTCCTTATACGAACACCGACTCAGGCACTTGCATGGCGAAAATGCGGGTCATCAAAAAGAGCAGCAGGAAGGTCGTTCAGGAGATCGCCTTCGATGATGATAACTGCAATGCCGGCATGCTGATGACGTCCATCTATGCGAACGTCGAGAAGTGGGCCGAGCGAGGCAAGGACATCATTTCGGTGAATTTTCGAGGTGGCGGCGCCGGATATCAGATGGACTATGCCTTTGACCGCAAGACCAAAAAATACCGCCAGAGGAAATGAAGCGGGACGCCGATAGACCTCAACGCCGCCCGAACAGCCTTTCGATATCCGCTAGCTTGAGTTCGATATAGGTTGGGCGGCCGTGGTTGCAGGTGCCGGAGCCTGGTGTCGCCTCCATCTGCCGCAGCAGCGCGTTCATCTCTTCGGCCTTGAGCAGGCGGCCGGAGCGAACCGAGCCGTGGCAGGCCATGGTCGCGGCGATCTTGTCCAGCCGCTCCTTCAGTGTCTCGACCGTGTCGTTGTCGGCGATCTCGTCGGCGAGATCGCGCACCAATTGCTGGACATTGGTTTCGCCGAGCATCGACGGCGTCTCGCGCACCGCGACGGCGCCCGGGCCGAAGCGCTCGATGCCGAGGCCGAAGCGGGCCAGCGTCTCGGAATGCAGGGCAAGCCGCTCGGCGTCCTCTTCCGGCAGATCGATGATTTCAGGCAGAAGCAGCATCTGCGAGGGTACCGGCCGCGAATGCAGCGCATTTTTCAGCGCCTCATAGACCAGCCGCTCATGCGCTGCGTGCTGGTCGACAATGACGAGCGAATCCCTGGTCTGCGCGACGATGTAGTTCTCATGCACCTGCGCGCGTGCCGCACCCAGCACCGCGCCAAGCAAAGTCTCGGCCGCTTCGGTCTGGCCGGCGCGCGCATCGGCGCTGGCGCCGGCATCGAACGCCGCCTGTTCGTTTTCACGAAAACCGCGATGCTCGAAGCCCGCTCCCTCGAAACCCATGTCGAGAGGGCGCTGGGATGAACGGGCAGCATCGAAGCCGGACGAGCCCGACGCGCGGTAGGCCGCGTCGTAGCTGCGGTGGCCGTTCGCCGGGCCGCCGTGGCTGTAGGATGCGGCACCGGGTCGGAAGGCCGCCATCATACCGGCAGCGCCCGTGGTCGCGGCACGAATGCCGGAATCGGCAAGCGCCTGGCGGATGGCGCCGACGATCAACCCGCGCACCAGGCCAGGGTCGCGGAAGCGCACATCGGCCTTGGCCGGGTGGACATTGACGTCGACGATGGCCGGATCGAGCGACAGGAACAGCACCGTTACCGCATGGCGGTCGCGCGGCAAGACGTCGGCATAGGCACCGCGAATGGCGCCGGCGATCAGCTTGTCGCGCACTGGGCGACCGTTGACATAGGCATACTGCTGCAAGGCATTGGCGCGGGTGAAGGATGGGATCGACACGTGACCGGTCAAATGCACGCCTTCGCGCATCGCGTCGATGGCAATGGAATTGTCGGGAAAGTCGGCGCCCATCACCTGGGCGACGCGGCGCAGACTGCCTTCCGCGCTGTCGTCGGTCGCCGGCAGTTCCAGTGTCGAGCGATCCGAGCCGGCCAGCGTGAAGCGCACGGCGGGGAAGGCAATGGCGATGCGCTTGATCACATCGCTGGTCGCCGAGCTTTCGGCGCGCTCGCCCTTCATGAATTTCAGCCGGGCCGGCGTGGCGAAGAACAGGTCGCGCACCTCCACCGTGGTGCCGCGATTGGCTGCCGCCGGCCTGATGGCCGAAACGCGGCCACCCTCGATGCCGATCTCGGCGGCACTGTCGCCGGCGGCCGTGCGCGAACGGATCGACAGCCGCGACACCGAGCCTATCGACGGCAGCGCCTCGCCGCGGAAGCCGAGCGAACGGATGTCGTTGATATCCTCGGTGAGCTTGGAGGTGCAGTGGCGCGCAATCGCCAGCGCCAGCTCCGGTTCGGGAATGCCGGAGCCGTCATCGGTGACGCGGATCAGGTTCAGTCCGCCGCCGGCGGTGACGATCTCGACGCGCGAAGCACCGGCGTCGAGCGCATTTTCGACCAGTTCCTTGACCACGCTTGCCGGACGCTCGATGACTTCGCCGGCGGCGATCTGGTTGATCATCGTTTCGGAAAGCTGGCGGATGGGCATGGCGTCACTATAGGCGGATTCGAAGGCGATGAGGAAGCATTCGATGTAGGCGGAATAGCGGTGATGCTGTCCCGCCGACTTCCAAGGAACTGGGAGGCACTGTTCCCTCACGCCTGCGCCGCCAGCCAATCCCTGACCTTGCGCGCATTGTCGCTGAGTTCGCGGTTCTTCGGCCAGACGACGTAGAACGCCTTGCCGGTCTTCAGCACATGATCCGTCACCGGTACCAGCAGGCCGGACGCCAGCAGCCGCTCGGCGAGGTGCCGCCAGCCGAGAGCGATGCCTTGCCCTTCCATCACGCCCTGGATCACCAAGCCATAGTCGTTGATGCGCAGGCCGCGCGCGGTATCGCTGAGATTGGCGCCGGCCGACAGGAACCATTCGTCCCAGCTGGCCGCCTCGCGATACGGCTCTTCCAGATGGATGAGGCGGTGCGTGGCCAGTTCCGCGACGGATTTGGGCAGGCCGAATTTTGCCGCGTAGCTGGTTCCAGCAACGGGGAAGATTTCCTCGTCCGCCAGCGGCAGCGAATGATAGTCCGGCCAATCCCGCGGCTCGCCGCCGCGCACGCCGAGCGGGATGCCTTCGGCGATGATGTCGAGGTCGCGATCGGCCGTCTGGATGCGCAGGTCGATGCCGGGCAGTTCGTCGCGAAACTGCTGCAGGCGCGGCATCATCCAGAAGGAACCGAAAGCCGTCGAGGCGGCCAGCGTCACGTGGCCGCCGGTTGCCTGCAGGCGCAGATCCTCCGCCGACTTTCGGATATGCGAGAGGCCGAGCGAGACGTCGGCGTGGAAGCGCTCACCGGCCTCGGTCAGGATGACCTGGCGGTGGCGGCGCTGGAAAAGCTTGGCGCCAAGCTGTTCTTCCAGTCCGCGCACCGCATAGGAGACGGCAGCCTGCGTCATGCCGAGCTCGCGCCCGGCGGCGGTGAAGCTCGAGAGCCGCCCGGCGGCCTCGAAGACGATCAGGCTGCCGGCCGAGGGCAGGAGGTGGCGCAGGCTTCGCATAAGCTCAGCTTATACAAGCGATCAGGATTTTCCAGCGTCACATCGCTATTTTGTCCCGTTAGGCTGGTCCCAATGAGTGGAATGGAGTTGCCATGAACGCACCGGCCCCCGAAGTGACCGAACACGCTAATCGTCGAAGTGGCGGCCGTCTCGGGCGCAAAGCGCTGCGCGGAGCGCCCGTAACGTCGTTTCCGACGCTGGTCCGCCAGATCCCCGTCTATCAGATGGTTCCGGACGAGGCGGTCGAGCTGATCCACCAGGAGTCGCTCGCCATCCTTGAAGAGGTGGGATGCGAGTTCCGCGACGACGAGGCTATCGCGCTCTGGAAGGCCGCGGGGGCAGACGTTTCGGAGACACGTGTCCGCATCGACCGCGCCTTGCTGATGGAACTCGTGTCGAAGGTCCCGTCGGAGTTCACGCTCAATGCGCGCAATCCGCAGCGTTCGGTGCGCGTGGGCGGCAACAACTCCATTTTCGCGCCGATGTACGGCGCACCCTATGTGCGCGACCTCGACAACAACAGGCGCTATGGCACGCTCGCCGACCTGCAGAATTTCCACAAGCTCGCCTACATGGCGCCGGCGCTGCATTCATCGAGTTCGATCATCTGCGAGCCGATGGAAATCGCGGTGCCGAAGCGTCACCTCCACATCATCCATTCGGCACTGAAGCACTCCGACAAGCCGTTCATGGGCATCGTCACGTCCAAGGATCGGGCGGAAGACACGATGGCGATGGCGGGCATCGTGTTCGGCGAGGATTATGTCCGCGACAACCCGGTCCTGGTGTCGATCACCAACTGCAATTCGCCGCTTGTGTGGGACGCCACCATGCTGGACGCGATGAAGGTCTATGCGCGGAGCAACCAGCCGCTGATCCTCGCGCCCTTCGCGCTGTGCGGCGCCTCGACCTCGGCCTCCGCCGTGGGCGCGGTGGCGCAGGTCAACGCGGAAGCGCTGGCGGGCATCGCGTTCACGCAACTGCTGCGTCCGGGGTCGCCGCAGATCTACGGGCAGTTCATGGTGACGGTGGACATGAAGACCGGCGCTCCCATGGGCGGCACGCCGGAGGCGGCCCAGATGATGTATCTGATGGGAGCCCTGGCGCGGAAATATCGGCTGCCATGGCGCACGTCCGGATTCCATGTCGGGTCGAAGCTCAACGATGCGCAGGCGGGCTACGAGGCGAACATGCTGATGCATGCCGCCATCCTGGCCGGCGCCAACTACATCTGGCACTCCGCCGGATGGCTCGAGGCCGGCCTGACTTGCGGCTATTCGAAATTCGCGACCGACTGCGAACAGCTGATCGGCTGGTACAAATATGCCGGCGGGCTGCCGTTCGACGATTTCAAGGAAGCGATGGCGGCGATCCGCGAGGTGGGGCCGCAGGGTCATTTCCTGGGCACCCAGCACACGCTCGACCATTTCGAGTCCGCCTTCTTCATGCCCTCGATCATGGACTTCAACTCGTTCGAGCAGTGGAAGGCCGAAGGGGCAAAGGACCACGACACGCGCGGCCGCGAGAAGGCACGCAACATGCTGGCGGATTATGAAGAGCCGAAGCTCGACGAAGGCATCGCCGATGGCCTGACAGACTTCATCGCGCGGCGCGAGGAGAGGCTGCCGGACAGCGTCAGTTGAGGCGACGCACGAAGACCAAATGGGAACCAGACGGGAGGAAAAAATGACACTCTTCAGTAGCAATGGTGATCGCGTGCCGGGCGCTATCGAGGCGATGGCAGTCGAAGCACGTGCCGGTCGTGTCGACCGGCGCGAATTCCTGGCGCTCGCAAGCGCCTTCGGTGCCTCGACGGCGCTTGCCTATGGCATGATCGGCCTTGCCGTGCCCGACCGGGCGGTGGCGCAGGAGCCGAAGAAAGGCGGAACGCTGCGTGTATCGATGTCGGTGAAGGGACAGAAGGACCCGCGCACTTACGACTGGGTGGAACTGGCCAACATTTCGCGCTGCTGGCTGGAGCCGCTGGTCCGCTACACCAGGCAATTCACATTCGAGCCGGTCCTGCTTGAAAGCTGGGACATCAACGACGACGCCACCGAATATGTGCTGCATGTGCGCAAGGGCATCACCTGGAACAACGGCGATGCTTTCAACGCCGATGACGTCGCCTACAATCTGACGCGCTGGTGCGAGAAAGGCGTCGCCGGCAATTCGATGGCCGCACGTGTCGGCGCGCTGATCGACGCAAAGACCAAAAAGGCCAGGGATGGCGCGATCACCAAGGTCGACGACAACACGGTCAAGCTGAAGCTCAGCGAACCCGACATCTCGCTGATCCCGAATTTCACCGACTATCCGGCGCTCGTCGTGCACCGCAATTTCGATGCCGACGGTGCCGATCCGATCAAGAAGCCGATTGGCACCGGACCGTTCGAACTGGTCTCATACGATGTCGGCCAGAAGGCGGTCGTCAAGCGCCGCGAGAATGGCAAATGGTGGGGTGGTGAAGCGCCGCTCGACGGTGTCCAATTCATCGACTATGGCACCGACTTCAACGCCTCGATCAATGCATTCGACTCCGGCGAGATCGACCTCAATTTCGAGACGCCCGCCGACTTCATCGACATCCTCGACAAGATGGATCTGGTGAAATCGGAAGTGGCGACGGCGACGACGCTGGTTGCCCGCACCAACATCACCCACAAGCCCTATGACGACCAGCGGGTGCGCAATGCGCTGCAGATGGCCGTCGACAACAATGCGGTGCTCGAACTTGGCTATGCCGGGCGAGGCACCCCTGGTGAAAACCACCACGTGGCCCCGATCCACCCGGAATACTACCCGCTGCCCAAGAAGACACGCGACGCCGCCGGCGCCAAGAAGCTGATGGCGGAAGCCGGACAGGCCGACTTCGAGCATGAGCTGATCACCATCGAGGACGATTGGCAGAAGAATACGGGCGACGCGATTGCCGGCCAGCTGCGCGATGCCGGGATCAAGGTCAAGCGCACGGTGCTGCCGGGTTCGACCTTCTGGAACGACTGGACGAAGTACCCCTATTCGATGACGATCTGGTACATGCGCCCGCTCGGCGTTCAGGTGCTGGCGCTGGGATATCGCACCGGCGAGGCCTGGAATGAATCGGCATACTCGAATCCCGATTTCGACGCCAAGCTCAAGCAGGCGCTTTCGCTCATCGACGTGGAGAAGCGGAAGGAGGTGATGAAGGATGTCGAACAAATCCTGCAGGATTCGGGCGTCATCGTTCAACCGTTCTGGCAGAAGCTCTACAGCCATATGAACAAGAAGGTGAAGAACTACGGTGTCCACCAGACCTTCGAGATGGACCTTCAAACCGTCTGGCTCGACGGCTGAAACAGGGTGCTGCAGGACTTCATGAGCCGCAAAAAAGCCGATATGCAGGATACGTGGTATTGATAGGCTTAAGCCATCAAAAGCCGGAGATTCTGCATGAGACTGACAGTGCTCGCTGCCGCCCTTTCGATAGCCTTGCCCGCGGCCGCCGTCGCCGGCCCGGCGTCCAATGCCGTGAAGTTCTTCTATGTTCCAGCGGTCAAGTTCGAGGCCGACGAACAATACCGGGATCGATTCACCGAGCCGGTGACGAAACTGTTCGACCTGAACGACCAGGCAACGAAAAAGAACCCGGACCAGGTCGCCTGCATCGATTTCGATCCTGGCCTGGACGCCCAGGATTTCGATCAGAAGACCGTCTCGAAAACGCTGAAACTGTCTGAGAAGCTGGATGGCGACAACGCAGAGGTTACAGCATCCTTCAGCCTTTTCTCCGAGGGCGACGATTCCAAGCGCGAAATGGTCTGGTCGCTCAAGAAGATCGACGGCAAGTGGAAGATATCGGACATCGCGTCCAAGACCAGCGACTGGACGCTCAGCGCGCTGGAATGCGTGGCCGGCCAGACACCGGAGTGATGCGATGGCCCATCGCCCGATCCTGGCACTGTCGACCATGTGCCTGCTGGCGGTGGGTCTGAGTGGCGCCGCCGCGCAAGGCTTGTTGGGTGCGCCGCCGGCAAACGCCCCGGCTGACACCGCGCCGGGCGACAGCGGGCCGCCGCCCGCAAATGCGCCCGGAGCGGCTGTGGAACCAACAACGCCGCCGGTCGGATGGTCGCCAGCCGAGGCAGCGCCCGCAGCACCTGTCCAGCCGGGATCCCCGACAGCGGTGGTGCGGCCGTTTTACGATCGGGTCGGGCTGGAGATCGATCCGTCAGAGCGCAGCCATTTCACCGATCCGGCGAAAACCGTGCTCGACAAGAGCGACGCCTTGCGCAAGTCCGGGCAGGGCGAGTGCCTCGACCCCAACATGGCGCTGGACAATGCGGACTACGACAAGGCCGAGATCGACAAGAGCCTGAAGACGCTTGAAGCGATCAACGGCGACCAGGCCAAGGTCATCGTTGCCTTCGTCATATCAGGCAACCCGCACCGGCTGGAATGGAAATTCAAGAAGGTCGACGGCGACTGGAAGATCACGGACCTGTTGTCGGTGACCGGCGAGTGGGCCCTCAGCCAATATCAGTGCGAATAGGTACCGATGAAGATCACCAATATCCGCGTCACCCATGTCAACGTTCCGCTCGATGCGCCGTTCTGGTGGACGGCCGGTCTCTATGGCGGCGCCTCGAAGTCGATCATCGAAGTCGAGACCGACGAAGGCGTCGTCGGATTGGGCGAGGCCCCGTGGTGGCACTTCGGCGAGGTGATCAAGGCCGAGATCGCGCCGGCGCTGATTGGTGCCGATCCGCTCGACATTGCCGATTGCGAGGCGCGCTGCGTGCCGCCGTGGCAGATCACCGCCAATACCGGCGAGAACGCCGCCTCTGTCGCCTTCGGCGCCGTCGAACTGGCGCTCTGGGACATCAGAGGCAAGGTCTTCGGCATGCCGCTCTACAAGGTGCTAGGCGGCGCGGTACGCAAGGACATTCCGTTTTCGGAATATTTCTCCTTTCGCGCGGCACAGAATGGGGCGGGCGGCGAGATGACGCCCGAAGCGATCGTCGATTACTGCCTGAAGATGCGCGAAGAGCACGGCTCGACTATCTTCGAGGGCAAGCTGATCATGGGCGATCCCCAGCTTGAAATCAGGACCGTGCGCATGCTGCGCGAGGCGCTGGGCGAAAAGGCGCAGATCAAGCTCGATTCCAACATGCAATGGTCGCTGACCACGGCGCGCTGGGTGCTGCGCGAGATCGAGCCGTTCAACATCCGCAACTACGAGGACCCGGTCGCCACTTTCGAGGAGATGGCAGCACTGCGCCAGCACTCGCGCATCCCGTTTTCCACGCACACTCCAGACCTCAGACGAGCGGTGGCGCTTGGCGCTCCGGATTACTTCGTCTGTAATTTTGCCGCCCTGGGCGGTCTGTCGAAAACCCTGAAATTCATCGCTGCCTGCGAGGCGATGGGCAAGGGCTTCTGGTGCTATTCGAATGATCTCGGCATCATGACATCGGCCTATCTGCATGTCGTGGCGGCGACGCAGTGGATCACCGAGGCATCGCAGTCACTGTTTGCCTGGCAGATCGGCGACGTCATCAAGGACGGTCCGTTTCGCCAAACCGGCAACACGGTGCGCGTGCCGGAAGGTTACGGGCTGGGCGTCGAGCTCGACCCCGCCGCGATGAAGCGTTGGGCGGGGCACTTCGCGGAGCATGGGCCGATGGGCCATTTCAGCGATCCGAACAAGCCTGGCCGCTACCGGCGTCTGCCGCTCAACTGATGTGGTCTCGATCGTCAAGACGTCCTTGTTCAGCCGCGCCCGCGATAGGGCGCGACACCGGTGTCGGGCAGCCAGGCGCCTTCGGGCGGAGCGCCGGTTTGCCAGAACACATCGATCGGAATGCCGCCGCGCGGATACCAATAGCCGCCTATGCGCAACCACAGCGGCTTGGTTGCCGCCACGATGCGGCGGCCGATCATGACCGTGCAGTCTTCATGGAAGGCGCCATGGTTGCGAAACGAGGTCATGAACAGCTTGAGCGACTTCGATTCCACCAGCAGCGCATCGGGTGCATAGTCGATGACGATATGGGCGAAGTCCGGCTGGCCGGTGACCGGGCACAGCGAGGTGAATTCCGGGCAGGTGAAGCGCACGATCGCCGGCGGTCCGTCGCCGCGCGAAAACGGTACGGTCTCCAGGACTGCTGCTTCGGGGCTTTGTGGCGTCTCGACGTGCGCGCCGAGTTGGGTGAGGGTCTTGGTGTCTATCATGGCGGGATCCTTATCGCATGCCGCCCGGAGTGCGCGTGGGACGACATGCTTGAAAACGAATTTTGCCGCTCATTAGCACAATTTGAAACCGCAGGAAGACGATGACCAGCAACGATCCGCTTCTCCAGCCCTACCAGCTCAAACATCTGACGCTGAAGAACCGGGTCATGTCGACCAGCCATGAGCCGGCCTATTCCGAGGACGGCATGCCGAAAGAGCGCTATCGGCTCTACCATGCCGAAAAGGCCAAGGGCGGCATGGCGCTGACCATGACCGCCGGTTCGGCGATCGTTTCGCGCGACAGTCCGGCCGCCTTCGGCAATCTGCATGTCTATGAGGACAGGATCGTGCCGTGGCTGGCCGAACTCGCTGACGCCTGTCACGAGCACGACTGCAAGGTGATGATCCAGATCACCCATCTCGGCCGCCGCACCGGCTGGAACAAGGCCGATTGGCTGCCGGTGCTCTCGGCTTCGCCCGTGCGCGAACCGGCGCATCGCGCTTTCCCGAAGACCATCGAGGACTGGGACATCGAGCGCATCGTCGCCGACTATGCCTCGGCCGCGCAGCGCTGCCAGGCCGCTGGCCTCGACGGCATCGAGTTCGAAGCCTACGGCCATCTGATCGACGGCTTCTGGTCGCCGGCCACCAACCATCGCGACGACGAATTCGGCGGCTCGCTCGACAACCGCCTGCGCTTCACCAACATGGTGCTCGACGCCGTGCGTGCGGCGGTCGGAGACAAATTCGTCGTCGGCATCCGCATGGTCGCCGATGAAGATTTCGAAAAAGGCCTATCGAAGGAGGAGGGCGTCGAGATTGCAAAGCGGCTGGCCGGCTCCGGCAAGGTCGATTTCCTCAACATCATCCGTGGCTCGATCGAGAGTGACGCGGCGTTGACCAAGGTTATCCCGGTGACCGGCATGCGCTCGTCGCCGCATCTCGATTTCGCCGGCGAGGTGAGGGCGGCGACAAAATTCCCGACCTTCCATGCGGCGCGGATTTCCGATGTCGCCACCGCACGGCACGCCATCGCCACCGGCAAGCTCGACATGGTCGGAATGACCCGCGCCCACATCGCCGATCCGCACATCATCAAAAAGGTGATGGAAGGCCGCGAGCACGAGATTCGCCCGTGCGTCGGCGCCACCTATTGTCTGGACCGCATCTACGAAGGCGGCGAAGCGCTGTGCGTCCACAATGCGGCGACCGGCCGCGAGGCCGAAATTCCGCACATTATCGTCAAGACCGAAGGGCCGAAGCAGAAAGTCGTCGTCGTCGGCGCCGGCGCCGGCGGGTTGGAAGTGGCGCGGGTCGCGGCCGAGAGAGGCCACAAGGTGGCGATCCTGGAAGCATCGTCACAGGCCGGCGGCCAGGTTCGGCTGGCGACGCAGAACCCGCGGCGCAAGGAATTGATCGGCATCATCGACTGGCGATTGGCCGAACTCGACCGGCTCGGCGTCGAGATCCGCTATGACACCTGGGCGGAGAAGGACGATGTCCTGGCCCTGTCGCCCGACGTGGTGGTGGTGGCCACCGGCGGCCTGCCGCAGAACCCGCCGCTGACGGCAGGCGACAACCTGGTCACCTCGAGTTGGGACATCATGGCCGGCAGCGCCAAGCCGGCCGAAAATGTGCTGCTCTATGACGACAATGGCGGCCATCAGGGCATGGGCGCGGCCGAATTGATCGCCAATGCCGGCTCGAAACTCGAACTTGTCTCGCCGGAGCGGTTCTTTGCCCCGGAAATGGGCGGCATGAACCACGTGCCCTATATGCGCGCCTTCCAGGAGAAGGGCGTCACCATCACAATCAACACAAGGCTGCGCTCGGTGCGGCGCGAGGGCAACCTGCTGGTCGCCGAACTGGCCTCGGATTTCGCCGATGGCTGGCGCGGCGAGCGCAGGGTCGACCAGGTGGTGGTCGAGCACGGCACGCTGCCGCTCGACGATCTCTATTTGTCCTTGAAACCGCTGTCGAAGAACGGCGGCGCGGTGGATTATGAGCGGCTGGTGAGCGGTGGCGACATTTTTCCGGCGCGCAACCCAGAAGCGCGCTTCGTGCTGTTCCGGATCGGCGACGCGGTCGCCTCGCGCAACATCCATGCCGCCATCTATGACGGCATCAGGTTCGGTTTGCGGATTTGAAATTCGTTATCGATCGGTGGCGGGGGGGGGGGGGGGGGGGGGGGGGGCGGGGGGGGGGGGCGGGGGGGGCCGGGGGCGCCCCCCCCGCGGCCCGGGCGCCCCCGCCCCGCGCACCCGCCCGC
>NZ_JAMYSA010000018.1:0-75878 GCF_040321735.1 Mesorhizobium sp. M0293 | reverse complement strand
CACGGACGGTCTCCCTTGCTTGAGATCTGTAACGACCTCATTCTGGCACATCATGATGCCGTCGGGGGCCGTCCACCCCAACACGTACTTAAGTACGCTCCGCTCCGGTTCTCGGAAACCACCATTTTCGGCTCGGCCTGACCTGAATCTCGACCAATCCTAGCTGGTGGCTAGCTCACCCGCCGGTGGCGATGGTCAGAACCTTGAACGGCGTGGTGATGACGATCTCGGCGACCGAGCCGACGGCTTTGCCGAGCCCTTGACCGATATTGTTGAGCTGTGTCGGGCCGGGTTCGTCCGATGCGAGGCCCGCCGGTGCGCGCAGCCGGTCGCCGAGCAATTGCACCATGATCGGGTTGTCGGCGAATTTGGCGTGGTTGAGGCGGTCGCCACCCTTTGCCTGAGTAAGGTCGACGACAGACACGCCATAGCTGGCAAGGTCGGCGGCGTTCCCGTAGTCGCCGACACGCGGCTTGTCGCCGGAGATCAGGGACGAAAGCTTGAGCGCGCGGTCGTCGCCGGAGAGCAGAATGGCGAACGGCTTGTCGGGTTTGCCGTAGCGGATCATCTGCTTCTTGAACACGTCGACATCGATATCCGGCGAGGCCAGGATAACATAGCCGAGCTTGCCGTCGAGATCGCGATCGCCGGTGATGGCGAGCTGGCGCAGCGCCTCCATGGTCACCCAGGTTCCCATCGAATGCGCGATGATGTCGATGCTCTTGACCTTGGTCTTGGCCAGTATCCTGAGCGTCGCCTCGAGGTCGTCGCGCGCCGCGTTGGCGCTTTCCTTGTCGTAGATGTAACCGGTGGTCTTGCCGCTCGACGCCCACGAGAACAGCACCGGCGTGCCGGGATATTTCGTGTCGTGCGCGATCTGCGTCAGCCGGTAGATGCCGTCATCGAAGCCGTTGTTGAAGCCGTGCACGAAAACCAGCGCACGATCGCCGCGCATGGCGATGTCGGCGCCGACCGCCTTGGCGAATTGCGGCGCGCCTTCGTAGAAGGTGACGTCTTTGGCGGTAAAATCCTTGGCCGGATTGCTGTTTGCGGATCCCTTGGCCCGTTCGATGGCGCCGACCTGATGGCTTTTCGGAACGGTGACGTCGACACGGGCAAAGCTGGTGGTCAGCGAGCGATCGCCGTCATACACCTGCCGTGGATCCTTTGTTGCCTTCTGGCGGGTCGTGGCGACGAAGATCTCATGTGTGGCCGCGATATCAGAAGCGGGCGCCGAGACCGTCGTCCTGTTGAGCAGGTCATGCGCATTCCGGCCGGCGCAGCCGGTGACGGCGAGCGCGAATGCAACGACGAGGTAGCTCTTCGACCGCACGGTCACACGCTGGCTCCCGCAAAGGGGGACGTCAAACGCATGACGTCGCTGGCTATTCCGATAAAGCCAGAGGCCGGCGCGGTCCAGTTCAAAAAGAGTCCATGCGTCCGCAATGGTGAACAGGCACGGTTAAAACCGCGGCACCGCATTTATTGCCCAAGCAGGCCGATGCGGTCGGTCACGTCACGGTCGCTGGCAAAGCCGTCATCCTCGCGCAGCCGCTGGCCGATCATCTTCACCAGCATTGGATTGTCGGCGAATTTCGTGTGGTTGAAGCTGTCGCTTCCCTTGACCTTGGAGAGGTCGACGACCGTCACGCCGTAGGAGGCAAGATCGGCGGCATCCTTGTAGTCGCCGACGCGCGGCCGCGAACCGGCGATCAGGCCGGAGAGCCTCAGTGCGCGGTCGTCGTCGGACAACAGCAGGATGAACGGCTTGTCGGGCTTGCCATAGCGCCGCATCTGGCTCTTGAACACGTCGACATCGATGTCGGGCGAGGCCAGCACCACGTCGCCAAGCTTGCCGCCGAGATCGCGGTCGCCGCTGATGGCCATCTGGCGCAGCGTTTCCATGGTCACCCAGGTTCCCATTGAATGGGCGACGATGTCGATGCGCCGGGCGCCCGACTGCTGCAGCATCCTGAGAGTCACTTCCAGCTGGTCGCGGGCAGCACTGGCGCTTTCCTTGTCGTAGACATAGTCGGTGGTCCTGGCGCCCGATGCCCAGGAAAACAGCACGGGCGTGCCGGGATAGCCGGAATCATGGACAATCTGGGTCAGGCGATAGACGGCGGCGTCGAAGCCGGTGTTGTAGCCATGCACGAAGACCATGACGCGGCCGCCACGCGCCGCGATGTCGGCGTTGAGGGCACTGGAGAATTTCGGCTGCGTGTCGTAGCCGACGACTTCGGAAGCCATGAAATATTTGGCCGGGTCGTCCGACTTGCCGCGCGAGCGCCGCTCGATCTGGCCGGTCTCATGGATCCCCGGAACGGTGACGTTGACGCGGGCGTAGTTAAGCGTCGCCGAGCGTTCGCCGTCGAAAACCTTGTTTGGATCGTCGGATTTCTTGCGCGTCGTGGTGATGAAGATGCTGTGGTTGCCGGCGATCTCCGTCACCGGGGCGGACACCATGGCGCTACCCAGCAGTTCCTGTGTTTGCGAGCCGGCGCAGCCGGTGACGAACAAGGCAAGGACAACGGTAAAGATCTTCTTCAAAGGCACGCTTGAAATTCCAACTCCGGCCGAAAGGCCTATCTACCCCCGCGACACCTCCCGGACAGTGAGAGTGCGGCGGAACTAAGTCGTGTCCAGTCGAAATGTGATCAGCGCGCGGCTGCGGCCACCGCACTGTTGCGCGAAAGCCAAAATGGCGGGAGGAACGCCCCCCTGGTGCGTGCAATGAGCGACATCCACCGTCGACGCGCCGATTCCGGTAAGGACATGGATTTCTAGCCAACCGCTGCGGAAAGCATGAACAAACGCCTCCAAGTGCTTGCAAGACTTTCGTGAATTCCCGTTGCGAAAGGACAGGAATGGCGGGACGATGGCGTCGCGAGGCCGGATATGCAATAGGCGGGATCGAGCTGCATCATGTCACGGCGTTCAACAGCTGACGGTGCGCGGCCCAACCAATGATAGAGGTCCGCGGACGACATGCGGCGCGAGGTGGTTTTCCAATGAACAGTTTTTCTTCCCGCGTCGCTGCCGCTGCTGCCGCGATCCGTCAGATCTTCCCGGAAACGCCGCTGCAGGAAAACGATTATTTGTCGAAAAAGACCAGCGCGCGGGTGCTGCTCAAGCGCGAGGACCTGTCGCCGGTGCGTTCCTACAAGATCCGCGGCGCCTTCAATTTCTTCCGCAAGACGCTGGCGGCGGGCAACGAGGCCGAACTGTTCGTGTGCGCGTCCGCGGGCAACCATGCGCAGGGCTTTGCTTTCGTCTGCCGCCATTTCGGCAAGAAGGGCGTGGTGTTCATGCCGGTGACGACACCGCAGCAGAAGATCGACAAGACCAGGCTGTTCGGCGGTGATTTCGTCGAGATCCGGCTGGTCGGCGACTTTTTCGACGATTGCTATCGCGCTGCCTTCGAATTCACCGAAAGTTCCGGCGCCCACATGGTGCCGCCCTTCGACCACAAGGACATTATCGAGGGGCAGGCGACCGTTGCCTATGAGATCGCGGACCAAATGCCGGGCGCCCGCATGCCCGACATCATCATGCTGCCGGTTGGCGGTGGCGGGCTTGCCGCCGGTGTCACGCATTATTTCGCCGAGCAGGGCCGGGAAGCGCGCTTCGTCTTCTGCGAGCCGGCCGGCGCGCCGAGCCTGCGCGAGAGCCTCGCTGCGGGAAAACGGCTCAAACTCGCCAAGGTCGACAATTTCGTCGACGGCGCGGCGGTGGCCGAAATCGGCCGCGAGCCGTTGCGGCATCTCAAGGATTTTCCGGCCGATACGGTGCGGCTGATCCCGGAAAACCGGCTCTGCGCCACCATGATCGAGATGCTCAACGTCGAGGGCGTCGTGCTGGAGCCGGCCGGCGCGCTGGCGATCGATGCGCTGAAGGATTTCTCCAGGAAGGAGATTAGGGGCAAGACCATCGTTGCCGTGGTTTCGGGCGGTAATTTCGATTTCGAGCGACTACCGGACGTCAAGGAGCGGGCGCTGCGCTTCGAGGGGCTGAAGAAATACTTCATCATCCGCTTTCCGCAGCGGCCGGGCGCGCTGCGCGACTTCCTCGAAATGCTCGGGCCCGACGACGACATCGCCCGTTTCGAATATCTGAAGAAATCGGCGCGCAATTTCGGTTCGGTGCTGATCGGCATCGAAACCAAGGACCGCCGCAATTTCGACCTGCTCAAGGCGAATTTCGAGGCCGAAGGCGTCCAGTACCAGGACATCACCGACAACGAGACATTGGCCGGGTTCATCATATGAGTGGTGCCGGAAAAATCTTCGTCGCGCTGTTTTCCGGCATCAATGTCGGCGGCAACCGCATCGTCAGGATGGCGGAGTTGCGGTCGTTCTTCGAGGATCTCGGCTTTTCCGATGTCGCCACCTATGTGCAGAGCGGAAATGCCGTGTTCCGGGCGAAAAAGGGCGATGCGGTCACGCTGACGAAACAGATCGAAGCAGCCTTCGAGAAGAAATGGGGTTTTTATTCGCGCATCATGGTACGCGATCTCTCATGGTTCGAGCGGCTGGTGAACGAAAATCCCTATCCAGACGTGGCTGCGGACCACACGAAGCTGCACGCCTATGTGCTGGAGCGCGAGCCGACCGCCGACGAGGTGGCGCGGCTGGCCGAAAAGTGCACCGGGCCCGAACGCTTCGAGATCAAGGGCGACGTGCTCTACCTCAGCGCGCCGGACGGACTGGGCAAATCGGTGTTTGCCGGGCTGATCCCGCGCACGCTGAAAGTGCCGGGTACCGCGCGCAACTGGCGCTCGGTGCGGGCGCTGCTGGAGATGGCCGCTCAGGCCGGTGGGAAGTGAAGCATGATCCTGAAAAGTGGATGCCGGTTTTCGGAAAAGGTCATGCTCAAATAATCACTTACGCCGCCGGCGCGGGTTTCCAGTCGAAGGTCAGTTCTTCGCGGAAAGCAAAGCGCTTGATGTGATCGGCGACGACGCTTTCCAGGCGCTCGAGCGAGCCGCCCTCGTCAGTCGTCACCGCGATATGAAGGGCGCCCGCGTCTGCGTCCAGAACTGTACGGCCCATTGAGAGATCGATGGTGCCATGGGCGGGATCGAACTCGACCGGAAATTTGTGCGCCCAATGCTTGCACAATTGCTGCAGGTAGCGGCTTGCATGTTCGGTGGCGACATCGGCACGGCTGGTCGGCATGAATGAATTCTCCTGGCAAGCGCCGGCCTTACCGGCAGGCGCGATAGGCAGGTAGATAGGTGCCGTCGATCAAAACGGCAAAGGCGGCCGGCTTGTCAGCATGGCCGCCCCACTCAAGATGGCGTGATCGCTACCAGGTACCGGTGTTCGGCATCGAGGCCCAGGGCTCGGCCTTGGGCTTAGCCGGTCCCTTCTGCAAAAGCTCGATTGAGATGCCGTCCGGCGACTTGACGAAAGCCATATTGCCGTCGCGCGGCGGCCGGTTGATGACGACGCCATTGTCCATCAGATGCTGGCAAGTGGCGTAGATGTCGTCGACCTCATAGGCGAGGTGGCCGAAATTGCGCCCGCCCTTGTAGTCTTCCGGATCCCAATTGTAGGTCAGTTCGATTAGCGGCGCCTTGTTGGCGATGCCGCTTTGCTCGTCTTCCGATGCGGCGAGGAAGATCAGCGTGAAGCGGCCCTGCTCGTTTTCGTAGCGGCGCACCTCCTTGAGGCCGAGCTTGTTGCAGTAGAAATCGAGCGAGGCATCGACGTCGGCGACGCGGACCATGGTATGGAGGTAGCGCATGTGATTTCCTCGATAAATTGCGTTGCGGTGCAACATAGGGTCGGCCCCGTCAAAGGGCAATCGTGCGGCAGTGCGCAATGCCGGCAAAGAACAAATCCGGTATTCCCGCAATGAACCGTGAAAAAAGGCACGTCAGGTCTTGCACACACGGGAAGCCGCGGTGTTAATCTGGTGTCAAGAATCAGTTGCGGTGTTCTTGAAAAAGAGGGGGCATTCTTATGGGGGAAAAGGCCTCTTTCATGGGGCGGGACGGACCCCTTGGCGACGCCTTGCAGCGTGACGAAGGCGGCGACACCGCCGGCCTGCTCGAAATTGCCGGCGCCATCAAGTGGTTCGATGTGGCCAAGGGCTATGGTTTCATCCTCCCGGATGATGGCATTTCGGGCGACATCCTCCTCCATGTGACATGTCTTCGAAAGGATGGCTTTCAGACGGCCTTGGAGGGCGCGCGCGTGGTCTGCCTCGTCAAGCATGGCGACCGCGGATTGCAGGCCTTCCGGGTGCTCTCCATGGATCTTACCACCGCGGTTCACCCGGCCGAGATGCAGGAGCAGCGCACCCATATCGCGGTGACGCCGGAAAGCGGTCTCGAACGCGCTTTGGTGAAATGGTTCAACCGCACCAAGGGTTTTGGTTTTCTTACCCGCGGCGAGGGCACCGAGGACATCTTCGTCCACATGGAGACCTTGCGCCGGTATGGCATCACCGAGCTTCGGCCTGGGCAGGTCGTGCTGGTTCGTTTCGGACGCGGCGATAAAGGCCTTATGGCCGCCGAAATTCACCCCGATATGGGGACCTTGCCGGTCTCGCACTAGAGCCTGATCCATCCCGATAGCATCGGGATGGGGCTCTATTTCCTCCTTGTTTGACCATGATCTCTGGACAAGCGGTTTCCGTTTGTCTGAGAAAACCGGTTCCACTTTTCGGGATCATGGTCTAGGACGATTTCCCGGTCGAGGATTTTGAATGGCTCACAGGAACTGGCTGACGGCGAGCGTGATGTGCGCCGTGATCGCCGTCATCGTCGCCGCAGGCGTTTTCTTCTATTCCGACCGGCCGACCTCGGCGGACAGCCGGGCGATGATTCTCCCGGTCGATCCGGCGCCACTGGTTGTGGTGACGAAAGGCGGCGATCGCTCTTTTTCCATCGAAATCGCCGACACCGATCCGGAGCGCGAAGCCGGTTTGATGTATCGCCAGGACATGCCGGACGACCACGGCATGCTGTTCGTGTTCGAGATGCCGCAGCAGGTCAATTTCTGGATGCACAACACCCCGATGGCGCTCGATCTGGTCTTTGTCGGCCAGGACGGAAAGATCCGGGCGATCAAGCACGGCGAGCCGCAATCCGACGCCGTAGTTTCGCCCGGTGTCCCCGTGCGCTTCGTGCTCGAGCTCAAGGCCGGCACTGCCGCCAGGAACGGCATCGAGTATGGCGACCTGTTGCGCCATCCGGCCGTGGGCACGGTGTCCGGCCCGGGCATGCTGCCCGCCGACAATGGCGATGCGCCCAATAGCGGCGGTGGTTGAGTGGTCAGGCTGGTTCGCTGATGCAGCTTTTCACCCATGACGGTTTCGACCTTGCTTTCCTCGACCGCCAGCCGGCATCGGGCGAGGGCGATCCGGTGCTCATGATCCACGGCTTCGCTTCGAGCCACTATGTCAATTGGGTGTCGCCCGGCTGGTTCAAGACGCTGAACGATGCCGGTTACCGCGCCATCGCCTTTGACAATCGCGGCCATGGTTCGTCGTCGAAGAGCTATGAGGAGGCCGATTACACGCCGGCCAAGATGGCTTCGGATGCCGCCGCCTTGCTCGGCCATCTCGGCATCGAGCGCGCCCATGTCATGGGCTATTCGATGGGCGCGCGCATCGCGGCGTTCCTGGCGCTGTCGGATCCGGACAAGGTGGCAACGCTGGTCTTTGGCGGCCTCGGCATCGGCATGATCGACGGTGTCGGCGATTGGGATCCGATCGCCGCCGCCCTGCTAGCCGATGATCCGGCCGCGACAAGCCATCCGCGCGGCCGATCGTTTCGCGCCTTCGCCGACCAGACCCGCAGCGATCGCCGTGCATTGGCCGCTTGCATCGCCAAATCGCGCGAACTGTTGAGCGAGGACGATATTGCCCGCATCGCCCAGCCGACGCTGGTTGCTGTCGGCACGACCGACGACATTGGCGGCTCGCCCGATGAACTCGCGGCCTTGATGCCGAACGCCAAGGCCTTTCACATCGAGGGCCGGGACCATATGCTGGCCGTCGGGGACAAGACCTTCAAGCAGCGCGTGCTGGAGTTCTATGCCGAAAATCCGCTCTGAGCGAACGGCGAGGGGAGCGGGATATGACTGCCCTCAGCCGGTAGCGAGGGCCGCCAGGGACCGCGCAATGTTTTTCCGGGCTTGCGGTTCGAAGCGCCGGCGAAACTCTTCGGTGTGGAAAATGTGTGGGCGGGCGAGGAAATTCTTCAGCACCGCACTGCGCCCGGCCCGCCACATCGGCTCCTCCACCCAAGCGTACTCGCGCCGCACGGCGCGCTCATAGGCGTCGAAGGCTTCCGGCGCGGCACCCAGGATCGACAGATCCATATCGAGGAAGAGACTTGCGTCCCGTGTGCTCTTCGCGTCGTCAAACGGCGGCACCTGGTGTGTGGCGGTGGCGACGATCATCGCCGAGATGCGGTTGAGGCGCGAACGATCCGCGCGGCCCGCCAGCTTCTTTTCGGCGAGGTGGGCACTTCGCGCCTCGTTGTCCTTGGCCTTGCTGTCATAGATGGCATCGTGGAACCAGATCGCCGCTTCGACGGCTTCGAGATCGCCGAGCGACCCTCGATAGTCACCTGCCAGCGCCAACATCGCCTCGATATGGGCAAGGTTGTGGTAGTGGCGGCCTGGTGCCCGGTAGAGCGCTGAAAGTTCGCTCTTCAGAGCGTCGTCGATCAAGGGTTCGTTTTCCATGGCTGCTTGAATTCCCGCGAACCAAATCCATTTGACAATGCACTAAGGAAAATTGAGTTCAATCGTGCTATGATCTGGCTTATATGTGCGGCCGGACAGCAGGCAAGCACAACAGGCAAGCCCGGCAGGGCGCAGGACGAGACGGCGATGAACAGCATCAGCATTTCCCGACATAGCGCATTGAAGCCGGTCGACCCGATCTGGCGCTCGATCCGCGATGAGGCGATGGAGGCTGTCAACCGCGACCCGCTGCTCGCCGCATTCCTCTACTCGACCATCCTCAACCAGGACAGCCTGGAGGAAGCGGTGATCCATCGGCTGGCCGAGCGGCTGGCCCACCAGGACATCGGCTCCGATCTCATCCGCCAGACGTTCAAATCCATGTTGGCCGACGACAAGGACTGGCCGACGACCGTGCGCGTCGACATCCAGGCTTATTACGATCGCGATCCTGCCTGCGACCGCTTCATTATGCCAGTGCTCTATTTCAAGGGTTTTCATGCCATCCAGACCCATCGGCTGGCGCATTGGCTGTGGAACCAGGGCCGCAAGGATTTCGCCCTCTATCTGCAGAGCCGCTCTTCCTCGGTCTTCCAGACCGACATCAACCCGGCCGCGCGCATCGGCAAGGGCATCTTCATCGACCACGCCACCGGCCTTGTGGTCGGCGAGACGGCGGTCATCGAGGACGATGTGTCGATCTTGCATGGCGTAACACTGGGCGGTACCGGCAAGGCCGGCGGCGACCGTCATCCCAAGATCCGCTACGGCGTGCTGATCGGCGCCGGCGCCAAGATCCTCGGCAACATCGAAATCGGCCACTGCTCGAAGATCGCGGCAGGCTCGGTGGTGCTGTCGCCAGTGCCGCACAACAAGACGGTTGCCGGCGTGCCGGCCCGCGTCGTCGGCGAGACCGGCGGCGATCAGCCGTCGCGCCAGATGGACCAGCTTCTGCCGTCGCAGACGATGGATCAGGTCGTCAGCTTCGACATCTGATTTTCACAAGGCCGCCGCCTGCTGCCGGAGTCCGGCCGCGGGCATGAGCGGCGGTTGTCTCGTCTTATCAGGCCGCTTGCCTTTACATCGCCATTGTCGACGTGCCAGAAGCGCGTTCGAACGAGCAAGCCCGATGATCGGAGAAGACTGTTGAAGCCGGACGAAATCAGAAAGCTGGACGCCTATTTCAAGCGCGTCTTCCAGAACCCCAAGCTCGAGGTCAAGGCACGGCCGCGCAAGGACGATTCGGCCGAGGTCTATGTCGGCGACGAATTCCTCGGCATCGTCTTCAAGGACGAGGACGACGGCGACTACAATTTTTCGATGGCGATTCTCGACATCGATCTGGCCTGAGCCAGCAAATCTTGCGGTCGGCCGACTCCATGCGGCCGGCCAGCCGGGGCCTTGAGGCGTTCTTAACGTCCCGCCTTCAGAACGTGCCCGGCTTCAGTGGCGATTGCCGCGTCAAGCGCCTGCCAATCACCCAGAAACTCTCTTGGGAAGCGATAGGTGAGGCTGAGTTCGTCGCCGACCTGGATGTCGCGCTCGCAGGGTGCCAGCGATTCGTCGGCACTCGGTCCGCTCAGGCAACGGGCCACGAACGGGTCCTTGCCGGGGTGCTTGCCGACAACCAGCACCTCGTTCAAATAGCCTGATTTCTCATTGAAACCGTACACCGTCGTGCCGCCGGGCCCCGCAATGCCGGGTTGGGTGATCAACGCGCTGTAGATCGGCGCGAAGCGGCCACTCATGTCACGCGACATCATCTGCTGTTCGAAGGACAGGAAGATGATGTTCTTGGCTGTCCCCGTGTGGTTGAAGTCGTCGCGCGCGGCCTCGCTGTAGCCGTCCATCTGGGGATAGCGCAGATAGAGGTCGAGCCGCGAGGCGATGCCGTCGCGCCGGGCCTGGGCGAAGCGGATGGTGTTGGCCGGCACGGCGATGACGTTGTTGCCGATCACCACCTGGTGAACCGTTGCGTCGTCGGTGTATCCGGCCATGGCGATCGAATGGCCGAACCATTTGCCGCCAAGGCTGATCGCCACCGACAGCAGGGCCAGCGCGGCGAACCCGTAGAGCACCCGCTTCATCAGCCTGGAATCGACCACGGTGAGTTCGTTGGTGAGCGTTGCCTGCTTCATCTCAGTCCTCGGATCCCGGGCCGCCCGTCCGCCTCCGGTGTCCCTAGGCGGCACACGTCGCACGGCATGGCTCTTGCAGCCTTCATGGAACGACTGTGCAATTTCATGGTAAATGGAAAGTTAAGATGGGACCGCTGGAACTCACACTCTTCGCTTTTGCCTTCGGACTGACGGCCTGCGGGTTGGCCGGATCGGCCATGGAACTGGTGTCGGGCCGCAAGGTCGCCTTCACCGAACCCTATGTGTCGCCGTCACATGTCTTGCGCTCGCTTCTCGCCACCGCATGTGCCGGGCCCTTCATGCTGGTCAACGATGCTATCGATGCCCGGCGCGAGCGCCGCATTTCGATGATAGCGCTGATGTCCTGCGGCTGCACGGCGATCGCCTGGGTCCTGGCGCTGGGCGTCGTCGTGCTTGCCATTGCCTCATGGACGATCCGTCTCCTAGGGTCCGACTGGCCAGCCTGAGACGATTCGGAGACCAGAAATGCCGCTTTATGCGATCGATGGAACACAGCCCAGCTTCGCGGATGCGGAAACCAACTGGATCGCGCCCGATGCCACGCTGATCGGCGACGTGCGCGTTGGCCGCAACGCCGGCATCTGGTTCGGCGCCGTCATTCGCGGCGACAATGAGCCCATCGTCATCGGTGCCGACACCAATGTGCAGGAACATACGGTGATGCACACCGATCCCGGCTTTCCGCTGTCGATCGGGGAGGGCTGCACCATCGGCCACCGCGCCTTGCTGCATGGCTGCACGATCGGCGACAATAGCCTGATCGGCATGGGCGCCATCGTGCTGAACGGCGCGAAAATCGGCAGGAATTCGCTGGTCGGCGCTGGTGCGCTGGTCACCGAAGGCAAGGAATTTCCGGACAATTCGCTGATCGTCGGCTCGCCTGCCAAGGCAATCAGGGTGCTGGACGACGCGGCCGTCGCCAGACTGCGCGGCTCGGCCGCGCACTACGTTGCCAACAGCAAGCGCTTCAAGGCGGGGTTGAAGAAGGCCTGAGGCCAGTTTGGCCTATATCTGTCGCCGACCGTCTTAATCGCGGCCCAACTCACCGTTGGAACCATACCCGGTCATCGCATCGTGCAGCAATGAAGCACCTGCTTCAAAACCGGCAATCTGGGCCTCTTCCACAGCCGTCCTGTAGTCATCGATGCGGGTTTCGAGTGCCGGGTCGGCGCCCGCCGCCAAAAGCAAGCGGATCGCATCGACACTGCGGATTGCCACCGAATAGTGAAGCGGCGTCCAATCGTTCACACCCCGCATGTTGGGATCGGCTCCGCCGTCGATCAATATCCGCACGATGTCCAGCCTGTCGGCCCGGTCGGTGGACAGCGCCGCGATGATGGACGGAAACCCGCCGTGATCCTGATAGTTCGGATCCGAGCCGGCATCCAGCAAGGTCGAGATGAAACCGACGGGGCTCCAATAGATCGCATATTCCAGCGGATGGCCGAGGCCGAGCTCAAACGGCATGCGCTCGTCGAACCAGCGGGGCGAGCCACCCAGGGCTACGCCGAGGCCTTCGAAATCGCCGGCCTTGAAGGCATCGTCGATCGCCTTGAACAGACGATGGCGCTCGCATCGATCTTCCGGGATTTCCAACATCGCGGTGATCCAGAGGTGGCAATTGATCGCTCATACTGCAGCGATCGATCGGCATTTGAAAGCCGGTGAGACGCGACGATACCGATGTAACACACGAGCGGATGCCATTTTCCAGCCGCCGTTCGTTTTCGGACGTGTTGCAGATATTCGAGCCACGGCAACGGCTCATCCATTCGATGCCGGGTTTGATTGCAAAATTTGCATGCCGCAACAAGGTTATCGAGTCTGTCTTGGCCTCCGTTCATCCGTGGGTTCAGATGCTCTGCGGTGCATTGGAAGCGCTTCGCCAATCCAGCGGGAATGTTATGGCGCTCTGAAAACTCTGTTGCGTTGCGGTCCCACATCGGAAACCTGCAATAAAAGCATCGCCAGTCTTGTTTGTTGGCGAGCGCAGTTCTCATTGTTGCAAGTTTGTCTGATTTTCCCATTCCGCACATCCTTTTGCTTCATCAACATGAAGCGGATGTGCAGCAACCCTGTAAAAGATTGCCCCTCATTCGGAAGGGAGATCCCTCGCACGAGACAGCACCCTCTAGAGTGCCACTCCGCAGTATTTCAGCAGTAGATGATGATCTTGTGATCAACATCCGTACGGCAACCAACGATGGTTTCCAGACGGACAATAGACCGTCTCCACAGGTTTTTAATACCTCAAAACTTGGTGCCGATCAACTCGATCTCCGTTACCGAGATTTCTATAGGTGATCCAGAAATGGCGGAGCCGGCCCGGGGACGGGGCCGGCTCCTTTCACCCGGTCGTTGGGGACGGGGAGGGTGGGGACTCGACCGGGTTTCTCCTTTAAGCGGGTCGCATCACGCGACGCGCTTGATCTCTGTTTTAGCGGACGCTGGCGACCGCGTCGGAGCGGCCGTCGTTGATCGTTACCCAAACACCGGAATTCTGGTCAGACTGGCGCTTGAGATAGGTGTAGTCGGTGTCCGTCCAGGACAGGACCTTGGTTTCCAGATTGTCGAGGATGAATTCGCCCAGGCTGGTGCGCACGGTCAGCACCGCGTGACCGTCGCCATTCGGTTGGCGCGCGACCGTCATCAGCAGGTTGCCGGCGGGCACGCCCGCAGCCATCAATTCGCGACGCTTTTCCAGCGCGTAATCCTCGCAATCGCCATAGCCATTGTCGGGATAGGCCCAGTATTCCTCGACACCGTAGTTTTCCATGTCGGTGCGCGGCTTGATGCGGGTGTTGACCGAATTGTTGATGTTGACGATCGCAGCCCACAGTTTGCGGGTCAGTTCGACCGGCGCGCCCTTGGGGGTCTTTTCGCTGCATTCGCCGGCTATGCGCTGGCAGAATTCATAATGGCCGACAGGCTGCGTGGTGCGTCCGCCGGTGTGCATATAGGCCGGTCCCGCGGCATATGCTGATCCCCAAGCGGAAAGCTGCATCGCCATTGCCGCCAGCAACAGCTTGCCCCTCGTTTTCTTCATTGTTGTAGTCTCCCCGTTCGAAGGAGACATTGCCACATGTGGATTTATTTGAGGCAAAAGCGCGAAGTAGATATTGAGTAAAACGCCAGTAGAATAAACATAAAATTTGAATCATTTGAGTATTAAATTATTTGGGGTTTCCGAAGCTGGCCCTTCCAGCTCGATGTCATGCAGGCCTTGCAAGCAAGGGGCTCAGTCTTGGCTGAAGCATCTCAATCAGCGATGTCGTGAACGCAAAAAACCGGCCGCAAAGGGCCGGTTTCATGAAAGCGTTGATGCCTTGTTAGGCGCGCGGCGCGTTGAATTCGGAATCGAGCGTTTCGGGGCGCTGGATGACGGCGAATTCGATGGCGACGCCATCCTCGAAATGGCGGACGATCTGGCCGCGCATGGTGCCGAGCATGACCTGGATGCCGATCGCCGGCTTGACGTCGATCTCGACCGCGGCGCCGGAAAGCGACAGGTCGATGATGCGGCACTGATACTGGCGGCCGTCGGTGAGCTGCAGCACGCTGGTCGGATTGCGCGGCGCGACGCGCTCGTGGCGACGGTCTTCCGGCAGGTCGAGTTCATGCTTGTTGGCAAGCCAGGTCAATTGCGCGGCAAGCTTGTCCTTCTTGCGATCCGACGCGATGACGGTCATCGCGAAACCGTCCTGCAAGGTGCGCGTGACGACGCCTTCGATGCGGCCGATATGATCGATGTAGGCGATGACTTTTTCGCCGGGCATGCCGATGCGGTCGGTGCGAAACGCGACATTGCCCGGTGACATGTCGACGACCTGGCAGGGGTGCTCGGTGCGGTCTTCCAGCATGAAGCGCCCGTAAATCTTGACACGGACGCGCTGAAAGTTGCGCCTTTCAGCTTGGGACGGCGCATAGTCGATCGCCGCTGACCTCATGACTGCCTACACCCCGTTTGGCATCCCACGCGTCGATGCGAGGAACTTCATCAAAGAAGTACAACAAAGCGGGTTAACAAAGGGAAAAGCGGGCGCTTCAGGGCTTTCCTTTTATGCATGTCGTTGTCCCAAAACCGCTGCGCGCCTTTCGGCGCCATGCATCAAGCCGCGAGAGCGCGGATTATTCCTCGCGCCCGCCATCGAAGACGACGAGATGGCGGATGCGGCGCGCCCGACCAAGCGCCGAGATCGTCTCGGGTGCCCCGAGTTCATCGGGAACGAGCGAGGGAACATCGATCGCCGGACGATTGTTGAGGAGTTCCTTTTCCGGGTCGATGACGCGGATCGAATCGATCAACGCGTCGGTGATCGGGTCGGCGCCCAGCCAGAAGGGCTTCTCCACGGCGCTGATGACACCCAGGCAGCGCGGATTTTCGACGCCGCCGTCCAGCGGCAGGGCAAGCAGTTCGAACTTGTTGGAGCGCCCGTTGCGGCTGAAGCCCTCATAGGTGATGAGCACAACCGACTTCTGCTCGAAGACGCCATGGATCAGCCGCGAGACGAGCCGCTGATCCTTCTCGCGCCACAGCGACGGAAAGGAAAACCCCTTGAGCTCGCGGCCATAGCAGGCGCAAAGCCTTGTGCCGGCGAGCCGGAATACGGCTTGCCCGCGCGTGTCCCGTTCCAGGATAAACGTGTCGGCCAGCAGCGACTTGATGTCGGCCGGCTCGACCTCCGAACGCTTCGGGGCAGGGCGTCCGTCACGCAGGCGATTCCAATAGTGGAACAGCGTGATCGATCCATTCTGGTTCATGCTATGCTGCTCCGCGCAATCTGTCGTCTGATGTCCCATCGGTGAACAGAAGGGCGCCCTCCGATGACCTACATGCGTTGCGGAGCAGGAAGCGTGCCAGCGTCGTTAACACTTGTTCACGGGTCGGGGCCGTTAAGGTTAACAAGTGGTTTACGTTGCATCGAGGTGAGCCCCGTGGCACACAAAAACCACTCCAGAAGCGGTCGTTTCGCGACGATCGGCAGCACTTCAGTCAGAGTTTTAGGGGAGCAGGGGGCTCGACCGGCCGTTCAAGGGAAACTTTGAACGGCTTATTTTTTTGATTCGCGCCTGGCGATTCGGGGTTAATGGCGGGCGGGCATTTCTGCTTGCCGGCAGTGCCGGCAATCATCCCGATAGTCGACAACACGGCATCGCCGATCGCGAGGCCCAGCGGCAACATTTGCCAACGACGCGCTTCGAAAGAGAAAAATCTGCGTTCCGAATGGTTCCGTTGCCGCTGTACTCTCGCGAATTCGTTCCTCAAGACGCGACGGCGGCGGTTCCGCGGTCCGGAGACGTGTCTTGCTGGCGCGTTTTTTCTGGGGACCTTCATGAAGACTTCCATTCTTGGACTGATCACCGCCAGCCTGCTCGCCTGCACCATTCCGGCCGGGTTGGCTCAAGCTGCCGGAATTGCGGGCGCTCCCGCGCCTTTCGACAAGGGCGGCGTGAAAGTGGCACTCGTCACCTTCATCTCCGCCGGCGATTTCTTCCAGGCCTATCAGGCCGGCGCCACAAAACAGGCGAAAGCGCTCGATATCGGTCTCACCGTCTTTTCCGGTCGGCAGGATGCGGCAGCACAGCGTGACCAGATCGAACAGGCGATCAATCTCGGCGTGCAGGCGATCATCATCGATCATGGCCAGCCGGAAGCGTTGAAGGATGTCGCGCAGAAGGCACTCGACGCGGGCATCAAGGTCGTCGCGTTCGACGTCGATCTCGGCAACCCGAAAATCCCGCAGGTCGAGCAGTCGGATCACGAGCTTGCCAAAGCCTCCCTTGGCCAGGCACTCAAGGATAACGGCACCACGTTTCAGGCCGGCTATGTCTACGTTGCCGGTTTCGCGCCGCTCGACCGCCGCAACGAAATCTGGGAGGAGACCAAGAAGGCCAATCCCGGCGTTGTCGAGAAAGCACGCTGGGGAACTGTCAACGACACGACCGCTGTGTCTACAGCCGACCAGACCAAGGCGGCGTTCCAGGCCAATCCCGACATCAGTGTCGTCTTTGCCCCTTATGACGAGTTCGCGCGCGGGGTGAAACTCGCCACCGACGAACTCGGCATCTCGAACAAGGTGAAGATCTATTCGGCCGATGTGTCGACGGCCGATATCACCGAAATCACGGCGGAAGGAAGCCCATGGGTCGCCACCGCGGCCACCAATCCGGCTGTCGTCGGCGCGGTTTCGGTTCGCGCGGCGGCAAAGCTGATCGCGGGGGAGGATCCGGGGCACAACATCGTCGTCAAGCCGGTCTTGCTGACACAGGAGGAGTTGCGCAAGAACGGCATCAAGACGATCGAGGATCTCGACGCCAAGCTGCCCGCTTTTGGTCAGAGCGACGCAGCGACCGCAAGCTGGATCCCCACCAACTGACCTTTTCTCCCCTCCCTCGTTTCGCCGCGAAGGAGGGGAGATAACGCCTGTGCCGGTGTGGACTATCGTTTCTTTCCCAGGCCGAAGGTCAGCGCCAGAGCGCCAACCAGCACGACGCCCTTGACGAAATCCTGCGTGTAATAGGGCGCGTTCAGCATGGTGAGGCCGTTCAGGAGGACGCCGACGAAGATCGCGCCGGCCACAGTGCCGATCACATGCGGGCGACGCTTGTCGAGCACGGCATACCCGATCAGCGAGGCCGCCACCGCATCGAGCAGGAGCGAGTTGCCGGCCGAGACGTCGCCGCGGCCAACACGCGAAGCGACGATCAGCCCTCCCAACGAAGCCAGCGTGCCGGACAGGATATAGGCCCAGAGCCGATATGCCTTGGTCGGCGCGCCGGAAAGATGCGCGGCCGTTTCGTTGCCGCCGATCGCATAAAAGACGCGCCCCCAGCGCGTGCGCTCCATCAGGAACCAGGCGAGCAGGGCGACGACCGCCATGACCACGACAGACAGAGGTACGGTGTCGAACAGCCGCGACCGGCCGAGGATCAGGAAAGCCGGATCGTAAGCACCGGGAACGGACGACCCGTCGGGCAGCACCATGCCGGCGGTGATCGAGCGGCCGCCTGTCGGGATCAGCTGCAGGCCGGCGAGCAGGAACATCGTCGCCAGCGTGGCGAGAAGATCGGGGACGCCGACGCGGACAATCAGCAGTCCGTTCAGGAGGCCGATGAAAGCGCCCATCAGCAAGACCAGACCCATGGTCTGGACCGCATCCAGTTGCCAGACGACCATGGCATAGCTTGCCGCCATCACCGACGAGGCGGCGATGCTGCCCACGGAGAGATCGAAGCCATCGGCCGACATCGTGATCGAGACCCCAACGCCGAGGATCGCCACGACCGAAACCGCCTGCAGGATAGAAAACAGGTTGGCCGAGCGGATGAAGGCGGGCTGCGCATACCAGAAGCCAATCACCATCAGTGCCAGCAGCACGAAGAGCGCGTAGCGGCGCGTTTCGCGGAAAAGCGATGTGCGCGGGGCGGCCTGCTGGACTGTCGTCGGGTTCGTCATCGATGATCTCCGGCCTTTTTGCTCTCGACCTTGCCGATCTGGTCGGTCAGCGAGCCATGGCCGTCGCCGGCCTCGTGAAGGGAGTGATCGCGCATGACGAGGATGCGGTCGGCAACCTCCAGCGCCTCTTCGGTGTCGCTTGTAGCGATCAGCGTGGCGGAATCGCTCTGGCTGTTGCGGATCGCGGCGATCAGGTCGGCACGCGCGCCGACGTCGACGCCCCGGAAAGGCTCGTCGAGCAACAGCAGCCGGCAAGGTGCCGCTTGCCAGCGGGCGAGCACGACCTTCTGCTGGTTGCCGCCGGAAAGTTCATCGAGCGTGTCGTCGGGTCCGCGCGCCTTGATACCGAGCCGGGCGATCGCCTCTGCGGCGACTTTGCGCTCGCGCGCGACCCGCAGCAGGCCGCCCGGAAACCAGCGCCTCAGATGCGGCAGGGCGATCGTGCCGGCAATCGAGGCGCCGGGGACCTCGGGTGGCAGAAGCGACGATGCCCAGCGATCTTCGGCGACCATGAAGACGCCGTTTTCGATCGATCGCGCGGGTCCGTTGGAAAGCCACGGTTTTCCATCGAGCACGAAGCTGCCCTGCGCCAGTGTTTCCAAACCAAAAAGCGCGCGCAGCAATCGGCTCTTGCCCGAGCCAAGCGTGCCGGTCAGCGCCACGACCTCGCCTGAGTGCAGATCGAGATCGAAAGGCCTCGCACCGGGAATCAGCCGCGCGCCCTTGATGGAAGCGATAATTGGGGCCGCCGACATCTTGCGGTCATGGGTGGCGGCTTCCAGGGTCCGGCCGATCATGGCTGCAACGGCAGCCGGGAAATCGATCGGCCTGGCAAAGGCGCCGACGATACGACCGCCGCGCATGACGACGGCGCGGTCGGCGATTGCGGCAAGGTCGCCAAGCCTGTGCGAGATATAGAGGATTGCCATGCCGTCCGCGCGCAGCCGCCGGATGATGGCGAAAAGGCGGTCCGCCTCCGTGGCCGAGAGGCTGGATGTCGGCTCGTCGAGGATGAGGACGGAGGCCTTGGCCACGACGGCGCGGGCAATGGCGATCAATTGCCGTTCCGCCGGCCGCAGGTCGACGAAGTCACGGTCGAGCGGCAGGTCGAGATCGATCAGCGCCGCGATGGCGCGTGCGCGCCTGCGGATCGACCGGGCCGAGACGAAGAAGCGGCCGCCTGGCTGGCAAAGTTCATCGAGCAGGAGATTCTCGGCGACCGTCATTCCGGCAGCCCCCGCCTGATCCGTCGCTTGATGAACGGTCGCTATGCCGGCAGCCTTGGCGGCGCTGGGTGAGGCGAAGGCGACGATCCTGTCGCCCAGCGTGATCGTTCCGGCGTCGGGTACATGCGAGCCTGAAAGGATTTTCACCAGCGTCGATTTGCCGGCGCCATTGGCGCCCATCAGCGCCACTACCTCCCCGGCTGCCACGGCAAGATCGGCTCTGGCGAGCGCACGCGTCGGGCCAAAGGATTTTTCGATGCCGGCGACGGCGACGGCAATGGGGGCGGGGGTGAGGGACAAGTGGTTCAGCCGGTTAAGGATTGGGTGTGAACTGGGAAAGGCAGGCAAGCCAACGGGGCACGGTCGTGTCTGTCAACCGCCATATTCAATGATTGCCAGCCCGGCATTGTAATCGGGCGAATAGATGATGCCATTGGCGTCGACGAACACATCGGTCGACTGGATCACTCGTGGCCGGTTCGGACGCTTGTCGACCATACGGCTGGGCGCCGGCGGTACCAGCGCTCCTGTCTCCTTCGGCCGATAGGGGTCGGAGATGTCGAAAACGCGCACCCCTGCATTCTGGTAGGTTGCAAAGATCAGCGTGTCGGACACAAAACTGCCCGGCCGATTCTCGTGCAGATTGTGCGGACCGAAATGTCCGCCTTTGGCGGTGTAGTCGGCTTCGTCCGGGGTCGGCAGGGTCGAGATCGAAACCGGGTTCGCGGGATCGCGTACATCAAAGATCCAGGTGAGCTTGCGCCCATCCTCCTCGTGGTCGAGTACGGCCTCGTCGGCGACGACGAGCAAGCCGCGTTTCGGCAGCGGCAGCGCCGAATGTGTGCCACCACCATAGGGCGGCGACCAGTTCCTGTGGCTGATCAGCCTCGGCAGGGCAGGGTCTGCGACATCAAGGATGGTCAACCCGCCGTCGCGCCAGCAGGCATAGGCGGTATCGCCCTCGACGACCGCATGATGCAACGCATAGCGGCGGCCACTAGGCCAGCCGGGTGTCTCGCCGCCGGCGAGATGCATGCCTGGAATCCACCAGCGACCAGCCTCGACGGGTCGTGTCGGGTCCTGAAGATCCACCGTGAGCAGGATGTAGTCGCTGTAGCCATCGAGAAGCGCCGATACATAGGCGTAGCGCCCGCCGACATACCAGATGCGGTGAATGCCGATGCCGTCGACCCGGAAGAAACCGATCTGGCGAGGCTGCGTCGGCTTCGAGATGTCGTAGATGGCCATGCCGGCCGACCATGTCCGCGCCGCGCCCGGACCGGATGCGGTGCCGATCGTCTCGCCGATCGACTTGGTGTAGTAGACCTTCTCGTCGAAGGCGAAAGCGGCGTCGGCGAACAGATCGCGCGCATGGACGACCAGCAGCAGATCCTCATGCGTCTGCAGATGGATCGTCCAGGTATTCGGCGGCGCAGGCACGAACGCCGTCCCACCCGGATTTTTGGGATCGCGCACATCGATGATGGAAAAGCCTTGAGACCAGGGATGCGCGACATAGGCGAAGCCGCGATGCACCATTACTTGCAATCCGTCCGGCCGCCCGCCCTGGTCGGAATGACCGATCAGGCGCATGTTCCTGGAATAGTCGGGGGTAGGGACAGAACTCATAATCGTCTTTCGAAAGGTCGGGCCGGCGCACTTTGCCTGTCGCAACAGGTGGCGTCGCAGATGCCGGCACAATCATCCCCCGGTCAGGCCGGGGGATGATTGTTTGGATCGCTGATTTTGTGAAAGAAGGCGCTGGAACTCTCAATTCGTCGCCGGGATCCACGGTGCCTTTGCGGCATCGCTGTCCTTGAAGGCCGGGAATTTTGCCTGCAGGTCCTCGATCGTCTTGATATTGTTGTCGACGAGGTCCTTTCTGGTGACGAGCGTCGGCTGGATCAGCACCGAATGGCCGGGATCCTGGCCGGCGATCAGCTGAGCCAATGCGCGCACCGAAGCCTCGCCGACCACGGCCGGGTTGGTTGCCGCCGTCGCCACCCAAGGGCTGTTCGGTTCGAGAATGGCCTGGATGTCCGATGTCGAGATGTCGACGCCGTAGATCTTCACCTTGTCGGCGACGCCAAGCTCATCGATGGCGAGTTCCACACCACGGGCGAACTCGTCCCATGGGGCAAAGACGACCGAAAGCGTCGGGTTGGCAGTGAGCACGGCCTTGGTCTGGTCGGCAACCGAAGCGGCAACGGTGTCATTGACCACGCCCCAGGTGGCGACTTCCTTGATGCCTGGGTACTTCTTGCCGAAATCCTTCCACACCGCGTAGCGGCGGTCGAGCGGTGCGAAGCCGGCGACATAGAGGACGCCGCCATCGAATTTCTCGCCCTGGTCCTTGACCGCCTGGTCGAGCACGAGGCGCGCCATGTCGGCATCGGACTGCTCGACCTGCGGGATCTTGGGGTTGTCGAGGTTGGTGTCGTAGGCCACCACCGGAATCCCGGCGTCAAGCGCTGCCTGTGCGACGTCCTTGATGGCTTCAGGCTGGCCGTTGTTGATGATGATGCCTTGCACGCCGAGATTGATGGCCTGCTGGATCAACTGCCGCTCGGTGTTGATGTCGTTGCGCGCCTGCGAGATGTTGGCCTCGATGCCGAGCGCATCGGCCTGGCGCTTCACGCCGGCCTCGAATGCCTGGAGCCAGTCACCGGAGCCGAGGAAGCTGACGACAGCGATCTTGACGCCGCCCTTGTCGAAGGGTGCCGGCGCGCCGGATATGCCCTGCGCCGAAGCAGCGGTGGCAAGACTGGCTATGCCGGCCGCTGCCGCCAGCGAAAGAATATGCTTGATCATGTGGAGACCCCTTTGAAATCGGCTGCATTCTAGGGAGGGGGCCGATCGCTTCCGAGAACGCTGATTGCGAGTTTTTCAAATCCCGGAGCATTTCCGCTTCGCTTCCTTTCGGTTTCGTAGCAAATGAAGGCGATGCTGTGCCGGGCGTTCGCTGTTTGAGAAACAGAATTGTTCCAACGCGGGCATCCTTGCTCTAAAGGACGCGCATCGAATTCTGGACCAGATGCGCATGAGCGAACCGGCAGACCCTTCCGAAACGGAACAGATGGACGACACGCCGCCACGACGGCGCGAGCCGGTGTTCAACCTGCCGCCCATCGTGCTGGCGGTGATCGGTATCTGCGTCGCAGTCTATTTGCTGCAGCAATATGTGCTGAACGACGCACAGCAGATGACATTGCTGTACGACGGGGCCTTCATCCCTGTCCTGTATACCGGGCAATACGGCTTCGACTGGTTCCTCTTTTCCCGGCCGTTCACCTATGCCTTGATGCATGGCGGCTTTGCCCATATTGCCATCAACATGGTCTGGCTCGCCGCCTTTGGTTCGCCATTGGCTAATCGTCTGGGCGCGCTCCGGTTCGCGCTGTTCTTCGCCGTGACCGGACTGGCCTCGGTCGCGCTTTTCTGGGCGGTGCATCCGTATGGAGAGGCGCCGCTGGTCGGTGCCTCAGGAGCCATATCAGGCATGATGGGGGCTGCAGCGCGATTTGGCTTCCGCACCGACCGCTCTGCCGGAAAGGCAGCCTTCGCCGGCCCTTTGCTGCCAATCACATTCGTATTGCGCTTGCGCGGCGTCGTGATCTTTCTCGCCGTGTGGATGATCATCAACCTCGCCACCGGCCTTCTCGGCTTTGCCCCGGGAGTAGACGGCCAGATCGCCTGGGAGGCCCATATTGGCGGCTTTGTCGCCGGCTTCTTTGGCCTGCGCTGGTTCGACAGACGGTGGCAGGCGTCCGAATGGGAGACCACCGACACTTGAAATGCAACCGATCACGGCGCACGATGTTCACTCTTATGTGAAGGCCGGTCAGGCCAGGAACCGGCAGGCAAAAGCAGAGGAGGACGCCATGACGGTGAAGGCAATTCTCGAGAAAAAAGGCCATGACGTGTTGACGCTCGGGCCGAACGAAAAGCTGAGCGAAGCCATTCGCATCCTGTCCGAACACAGGATCGGCGCGCTGGTCATCACCAATGGCGATCACAAGATCGTCGGCATTCTTTCCGAGCGCGACATTGTGCGGGTTCTGGCTAAAGAAGGCGGTGCCGCGCTCGATATCGCCGTGCGTTCGGCAATGACGCCGAAGGTGAAGATCTGCAACGAAAACCACACCGTCAACGAGGTGATGGAAATCATGACCCGAGGCCGTTTCCGCCATCTCCCGGTGGAAAAGGACGGCATGCTCGATGGCATCGTGTCTATCGGCGACGTGGTCAAGCGCCGCATCGAGGACGTCGAGCGCGAGGCCGAAGAGATCAGGGCCTATATCGCCACCGCCTGAGCGGTGACAAGGAGCCGCCGGCCGGAGAACCGACCGGCGGAGCCGTATCTACCTGTTGTCGAGTTCGGAACGGACGAGTTCCAGTCCGCGCCGGGTGATGCGGTAGGGTCCACCGCCCGACGAAGAAACGGCCTTCTTCCGCTTCAGCTTTCGAAACATGTCGAGATCGACGCCCGGATAATGCCAGCCGTCACGGGTCAGGCATTTGACGGAGGCGATCCGCTTTTTCTCGTTCTTTTCGATTTCAATGCGTCCGCCCTGCGCGAGCAGGTGCAGGATGCGCTGTTCAATGCGCGAAATATCCATGGGAGAGTTTCCGGGAAAACAGAAAATGCCGCCGCCGCGAAGCTTCGCGGCACGGGGTTTCAGGTCTTCTGCCCTGCCTCGCTAGGAGGTCAGGGCCTTACCGGGACTGAGCGTAAGTGGACATCCACTCTCCATTGGAATGGACGTCCTATAGGCGAAAGCGGCTGAAAAGGCCAGTCCGTGGCTTTGCGCTTGTCTCGTTGAACGGTTTGCACTAGCGAAGTTGCACACCAAAATATGCGTAGACGCATAATCCGTAGTTCCAATACGCAGGCCACAATGTCCCTCATCGACACCCGCACGCCCGACGCAAAGCGCCTTGTTTCCGGCGCGACCGGCGACTGGGAGATCATCATCGGTCTCGAGGTCCACGCGCAGGTCACTTCGGAAGCAAAGCTGTTTTCGGGCGCCTCGACCGCCTTCGGTGCCGCGCCCAACGCCAATGTCAGCCTGGTCGACGCGGCCATGCCGGGCATGCTGCCCGTCATCAACGAGGAATGCGTCAAACAGGCGATCCGCACCGGCCTTGGGTTGAAGGCGCAGATCAACCACAAGTCGGTCTTCGATCGGAAAAACTACTTCTATCCCGACCTGCCGCAGGGCTACCAGATCTCGCAGTTCAAGCAGCCTATCGTCGGCGAGGGCACGGTGATCGTCTCGGTCGGTCCCGACCGCCAGGGCGAATTCGAGGACATCGAGGTCGGCATCGAGCGGCTGCATCTGGAGCAGGATGCCGGCAAGTCGATGCACGACCAGCATCCGACCATGTCCTATGTCGACCTCAACCGCTCCGGCGTGGCGCTGATGGAGATCGTCTCAAAGCCGGACATGCGCTCGGCTGACGAAGCCAAAGCCTATGTCACCAAGCTGCGCACCATAGTGCGCTATCTCGGCACCTGCGACGGCAACATGGACGAAGGCTCGATGCGCGCCGACGTCAACGTCTCGGTGCGCAAGCCCGGCGGCGAGTTCGGCACGCGCTGCGAGATCAAGAACGTCAACTCGATCCGCTTCATAGGCCAGGCCATCGATTATGAGGCGCGCCGGCAGATCGCCATTCTCGAGGATGGCGGCAAGATCGACCAGGAAACGCGGCTGTTCGATGCCGTCAAGGGCGAGACGCGCTCGATGCGCTCCAAGGAAGAGGCGCACGATTACCGCTACTTCCCCGATCCGGATCTTCTGCCGCTGGAGTTCGACCAGGCCTATGTCGACGTGCTGGCGAAGGAATTGCCGGAACTGCCCGACGACAAGAAGACGCGGCTGATCTCGTCGCTCGGCCTGTCGACCTATGACGCTTCGATCCTGATTTCGGAAAAGCCGATCGCCGACTATTTCGAGAAGGTCGCCGCCGGCCGTGACGGCAAGCTCGCCGCCAACTGGGTCATCAACGATCTGCTCGGGCAATTGAACAAGGCCGGCAAGGACATTGAAAACGCTCCGATTTCGCCTGATCAGCTCGGCGCGGTCATCGATCTGATCAAGGATGGCACCATCTCCGGCAAGATCGCCAAGGACCTGTTCGAGATCGTCTGGAACGAGGGCGGCGATCCGCGCCAGCTGGTCGAGAGCCGTGGCATGAAGCAGGTCACCGACACCGGCGCCATCGAGAAGGCTGTCGATGAGGTAATCGCTGCCAACCCCGACAAGGTCGAACAGGCGCGCGCCAAGCCGAGCATGGCGGGCTGGTTCGTTGGCCAGGTGATGAAGGCGACCGGCGGCAAGGCCAATCCGCAAGCGGTCAACGACCTCGTCAAGGCCAAGCTGGGCATCGAGTAGGGCCGTGTTCGTCCGCACCGCCGGAGAGCGCGACCTTGCCGCAGTGCGGATGCTGCTGGTCGAGACCTGGCATGCGACCTATGACGCCCTTTATGGCGCTGCCAAGGTGACCGAGATCACCGATGAATGGCACTCGATAGCCTCGCTCCGTTCGCGGTTGACGCGGCCGAACTCGGAGTTCCTGGTGGCCGATGACGGCAAGCGGATCGGCGGCATGGCATTCGCCGCCGCCACCGCGGATGCGAAGGTCATCCTGTTGAACCAGCTCTACGTCCATCCGGACTGCCAGAGGCGCGGGATCGGGCAAGCACTGCTCGACGAGGTCGAGGCCAGTTTCCCGGAAGCGCGAGTGCTGCGCGTCGAGGTCGAGGAGGTCAATGGCAGCGCCATCGCCTTCTACCGATCGAAGGGGTTTTTGCCCGTCAGCACCGCCGCAGATTCCCGAGAGGCCTCAAGGTCGACGACGCTGAGTTTCGAGAAGCCGCTCGGATAGGCTGCCGCCGGGCTTCTTCGGCGCCATGGCGGCAGCGATCCGGCCATGCGTCATCCCGGCATTTGCCGTGCCGGCTCACGACGGATATGCAAGGACATGACCAAACTGTCCCGCACCGTAGCGTTGGCGCTGCTCGCCATCATCATTTTCGCAACCTTGTCGCCGATCCAGATGCGGCCGCACCTCGCCGAAGCGAATGTTGAACGCGCCCTGGCCTATGTCCTGTTGGGCTTCGCCCTGGCACTCGGCTTCCCCAACCGACTGTATCAAGCCGTGATCTTTGTGACTGTGACCGCTGGCATACTGGAACTGCTTCAGATCATTGATCCCGGTCGCCACGCGCACTTTGCCGATGCACTCGTGAAAGCCTGCGCTGGTATTGTCGGGATCCTTGTGGGGCAATTGTTCGTCAGGAGCAGCGGACGAATAGGAGAGCGGTAGGCGCGGGCAGAAAACCGCCGCGCCGACGGGACAAGACTTCGCCTCGAGCTTAGCTACGCCGAGAAAACGTCCACATTGTCGATCAGCCTGGTCTTGCCGAGCCAGGCCGCCGCGAGCAGGCGCCCCTCGTGGTCGCGACGCCACGGCGCGAGCGTCAGGCTTTCGCGTGCCTCGATATAGTCGACTTTTTGGAAACCGGCGGCGATGAGAGCGCGGTGGGCCCCTTCGGTTGCGTCGCTCGGGTCGGCGCCTGCCGTCAGGGCCACTGCCGTGTTGCGCAATATCACATTGAGCTGGCGGGCGATCTTCAGTTCGGTTTCGTCGAGATAGGCGTTGCGTGACGACATGGCGAGACCATGCGTGTCGCGGATCGTCGGTGCGCCGATGATCTCGACAGGCAGGTCGAGGTCGCGACAGAGCTGCCTGACGACGCAAAGCTGCTGGTAGTCCTTCTCGCCGAAGATCGCGCAGTCGGGCGTTGCCTGCAGCAAGAGCTTTGCCACCACGGTGGCGACGCCGTCGAAAAAGGTCTGCCGAAAGTCCGATTCGAGCCCGGCGGAGGGGCCGCCGACCGAGATTTTCGTGGCGAAGCCGGCAGGATACATCTCGCCAACCGTCGGTGTGAAGGCAAGGTCGGCCTTTGCCAATCCCAGTCGGTCGAGGTCGCGGGCGAGCTGGCGCGGGTATTTGTCGAGGTCTTCGGTCGGCGCGAACTGTGTCGGGTTGACGAAGATCGACACGACGCAGCGATCGGCCTTTTCGAGCGCGATTCTGACCAACGAGATGTGCCCGTCATGCAGCGCGCCCATGGTCGGCACCATGGCGACACGAAGGCCATCGCGCCGCCAGGCATGGATTTGCGCGCGAAGTGCGGTAACGCTGTCGACGACCACCGGCCGGCTCATGCGTCATCCCTGCTGTTTGTCGCCGAAAAGACGTGGCCGGGACCAGGGAATGTCCGGCTCCGCACCTCCGCTGCATAGGTTTCGGCGGCATGCGAGATCACGCTGCGCAGATCGGCGTATTCCTTGACGAATTTCGGCACGCGGTCGACGGTCAGCCCGACCATGTCGTCGATGACCAGGATCTGGCCGTCGCAGTCGCCGCTGGCGCCGATGCCGATGGTTGGAATGGCGATGCGCCGGGTGATATCGGCGGCGACCGTCTCGACCGTGCCTTCGATGACCACCGAGAATGCGCCGGCGCTTTCGACCGCAAGCGCATCGTCAAGCAAAGCCGCAACAGCCTCCTCGGTGCGGCCCTTGATCTTGTAGCCACCGTCCTTTTCGACCGATTGCGGCTGCAGGCCGATGTGTCCCATGACCGGAATGCCGGCGGCGACGATGGCCGCGATCTGCCTGATCATGTCGACGCCGCCTTCGAGTTTCACCGCCTGGCAGCCGGTTTCGTCGGCACCGCGCCGCGCCGCGGCTACGGCTTGCGTTGCCGAAGCCTCATAGGTGCCGGCCGGCAGGTCGACGACGATGCAGGCCCTGGCCGAGCCGCGCATCACCGCTTGCCCATGCGCGATCATCATCTCAAGCGAGGCTCCGAGCGTCGTCTTGTGGCCGTGCAGGACCATGGCGACACTGTCGCCGACCAGAAGCAGGTCGACATGCTCATCGAGCAAGCGGGCCACTGGGTAGGTATAGGCGGTCAGGCAGACGATCGGCGTGCCGCCCTTGCGGCGGCGAATCGTATCGGCGCTGATGCGGATGTCGGTGGTCGGCAATTTTGTGGCCAATCGTCACCTCCTTCGGCCTGCTGCCGGGTTGGATGCAAGCATGGCGCGCGCAGAGCTTTAGAAAGACCACAAAGGCTTGGCAAGCGCGCATCCTGCGACGGAGAGGATCACGGGCTTGTGTCGAGTTTCCGGCAAGCCATTTGTGCGTTGGCCGTGGCAAAAGCCTTGCCTTCGGCAAGGCCTGACGCCATAAGCAGGAAACGGGCGCTGCCGGCGCGAGGGTTCCAACGATGAAGACTTTCCTGACTCAGTTTTTCACCTGGTGGAACAGCCAGACGCTGGGAACGCGCCTGCACACCTGGCGGCATGGCAAGAAAGTCGGTCAGGACGAAACCGGCAATGTCTACTACGAGGGCGGCATTGATTCGGAAGGCCGCACGCGCCGCTGGGTCATCTACCGCAACTATTCGGAAGCCTCCGCCATACCGCCTGGTTGGCACGGCTGGATCCATCATCGGGTCGACGTCGCACCGGCGAGCGAGGACTACAAGCCGCGCGACTGGCAGAAGTCGCATCAGCCCAATTTGACCGGCACGCCGGCGGCCTATCGCCCGAAGGGCTCGGTGCTGACCAATCAGCATCGTCCGCAGGTCACCGGCGACTACGACGCCTGGACGCCCGGGTCGTAGCGACAGGGTGCAGGCCGGTCCTTTATCGCCACAATTGGTGTTTAGCTGCTTGCTGATCAGAAAACGGCGACTAGCCTTGGTGGTCGACAGAATCACCCGGGCGCGAACCACCGGTATCCCTATATGAGCTTTTTCAACCTGACATCGATGGCCAGCCTGACGCTAGCCGCCGGTCTTGCCGTCGGCACCGCGGCGTTTGCCGCTTCGCCTGAACCCGCCGCACCGGCGCCGGCACCGCCCGCGGGATCGGAGCGGATCACCAATCCTGTCGCCGAGTTTGCCGGCATCGACAAGATCACCGGCCGCATCATCACCTTCGATGTCTATATCGACGAGACGGTGCAATTCGGCGCTTTGCAGGTGACGCCACGCGTCTGCTATTCGCGGCCGCAGAGCGAAGAGCCAAAGACGGATTCCTTCGTCGAGGTCGACGAGATCACGCTCGACCGCAAGATCCGCCGCATCTTCACTGGCTGGATGTTTGCCGAAAGCCCCGGCCTCAACGCCGTCGAACATGCCGTCTATGACGTCTGGCTGAAGGAATGCAAACAGAAGTCGGATGTGCCGGCACCCGACGGCACCAAGGCTGACGCGACCAAAGCCGATGCTTCAAAGCCCGCCGCGGCCAAGCCGAAGCCTGCTGCCACTCCGGATGTGGCACAGCCGGATGCCACGGAACCCGATACGACGACCGACCCCAACTGATCCTTCGGAACCGTCCTGGCGACCATGCGTTGGACCACGGACGATCGCGCATTTATGCGCACGGAGGATTTTCCGATGTCAGACAGCAAGCGGATCACTGCCGGCAAGGCAGAATTGCTCGAACTCGAAAAGGGGTTTTGGACCGGCGACGCGGCCTATTACGCCGCCAATGCCGACACCGAATGCCTGGTGGCATTTCCGCAGATGGCCAAGGCGATGGACAATGCCGATCTCGCCAAGACTGCAACCAAGCCCAACCGCTGGCGGGACCTGAAGATCGACCTCAAGGGTATTATCGAGCCGGGCAGCGACATCGTCATGCTGACCTACGAGGCGCATGCGACACGCGAGAACGGCGAACCCTACGCGGCCCTGGTCAGCACCGGCTACGTCCATCGCGTCAATGGCTGGAAGATGATGTTCCATGCGCAGACGCCGCTGGACGCCGCGGCCGGGAGGTAAGAGGCTCCATCGTCAGGGATAGAATATGGCCTCGCCCTTCAGCGCTTCGGCCAGCATCTTCTCATATTTGCCGCGCGGCACGTCGACCGCGCCGAAGCGCTTCAGGTGCTCGGTGGTGAACTGCGTATCAAGCAGCGCGAAGCCTCGTGCCTTCAACCGCTCGACGAGGTAAAAAAGGCAGGTCTTGGAGGCGTCCGTCTCCCTGGCGAACATGCTCTCGCCAAAAAACACCCGGCCAAGCGACACGCCATAGAGGCCGCCGACCAGCCGGTCCTCGCGCCATGCCTCGACCGAATGACAGTGCCCTATCCGATGCAGTTGCACATAGGCTTCGCGGATCGGCGCATTGATCCAGGTCGACCGGCGCTCCGCGCGCTTTTCGGCGCAGCCGTCGATCGTCGCTTCGAAATCGAAATCGAAACGGATGTCGAAAGGATGCTTCTTGATCGTTTTCCTGAGGCTCTTCGGTGTGTGAAAATCGTCGAGCGGAATGATGCCGCGCGTCTCCGGCCGCACCCAGAATACCTCCGGGTCGCCGGCACTTTCGGCCATAGGGAAGACGCCCGAGGCATAGGCCTTGAGCAGAAGGTCGGTGGGGATGCGATAGCCGGGCGCGTAGGGACGGGTCATCGCGACTCCGCGCTACTCTTCCTTGGCCAGATATTTTTCCAGCCAGTGGATGTCGTAATCGCCATTGGCGATGTCGGCATTGCCGACGAGATCGCGAAACAGCGGCAATGTCGTCTTGATACCATCAACGACGAATTCGTCCAAGGCGCGGCGCAGGCGCATCATGCACTCGACCCGGTTGCGCCCATGCACGATCAGCTTGCCGATCAGGCTGTCGTAGTAGGGCGGGATCTTATAGCCGGAATAGACGCCGGAATCGACGCGGATGCCCAGGCCGCCCGGTGTGTGGAAGTGGGTGATCGTGCCGGGCGAGGGCGTGAAAGTGCGCGGATCCTCGGCGTTGATACGGCATTCGATGGCGTGGCCGTTGAACTTGATGTCCTCCTGTTTCACCGAGAGGCCACCGCCGGAGGCGACGCGGATCTGCTCGTGCACGAGGTCGATGCCGGTGATCGCTTCCGTCACCGGATGCTCGACCTGCAGGCGTGTGTTCATCTCGATGAAATAGAACTCGCCATTCTCGTAGAGGAATTCGATCGTGCCGGCGCCGGAATAGCCGAGGTCCGCGATGGCCTTGGCGCAGATGCCGCCGATGCGGGCGCGCTCTTCGGCATTGAGGGCCGGCGAGGGAGCTTCTTCCCAGACCTTCTGGTGGCGGCGCTGCAAGGAGCAGTCGCGCTCGCCGAAATGGACGCCGTGGCCAAAGCCGTCGCCGAACACCTGCACCTCGATATGGCGCGGCTTTTCCAGGTATTTCTCGATATAGACGGCATCGTCGCCGAAGGCCGCACCAGCTTCGGTGCTCGCGGTCTGCAAGGCGACCTCGAGGTCGGCCTCGGTAAGGGCTACCTTCATGCCGCGCCCGCCACCGCCCGCAGATGCCTTGATGATCACGGGATAGCCGATCGCGGCGGCAATGCGCCTGGCTTCCTTTTGATCGGTAACCGCGCCGTCCGAACCGGGCACTACCGGAATGCCGAGGCGCTTTGCAGTGCGCTTGGCCTCGATCTTGTCGCCCATGATGCGAATGTGGTCGCCGGTCGGGCCGATGAAGGTGATGTTGTGCGCAGCCAGGATGTCGGCGAACTTGGCGTTCTCCGACAGGAAGCCGTAGCCCGGATGCACGGCATCGGCGCCGGTGATTTCGCAGGCCGCGACGATCTGATGGATGTTGAGGTAGCTGTCGCGCGATGGCGGCGGGCCGATGCAGACGCTCTCGTCGGCGAGCCGCACATGCATGGCGTCGGCGTCGGCGGTCGAATGCACCACCACCGTCTGGATGCCGAGTTCCTTGCAGGCGCGCAGGACCCGGAGGGCGATTTCGCCGCGATTGGCGATGAGGATCTTCTGGAACATCCGGCCGCTCTACTCGATCACGACAAGCGGCATGCCGTATTCGACGGGCTGCGAATCCTCGAACAGGATCGCCGTCACCGTGCCGGTGCGCGGCGAGGGGATCTGGTTCATCGTCTTCATCGCCTCGATGATGAGCAGCGTCTGGCCTTCCTTAACCTTCTGGCCGACCTCGATGAACGCCTTGGCGTCGGGCGACGGCGCCAGATAGGCGGTGCCCACCATCGGCGAGGTGACCGCATTCTTGGAAAGGTCCGCTACGACGGGCATGGCAACGGCGGCAGCTTGCGCTGCTGCTGGCGCGTAGGCCTGCTGCGGCGCTGCGATCGCGTGAACGGCCGGCGCCTGGCGCGAGACGCGCACCTTCAGGTCACCCAGTTCAACCTCTATCTCGGTGAGGTTGGTGTCGTTCAGTATGCCCGCCAGATCGCGGATCAGCTGCTGGTCAACACCGTTCTTCTTTATCGACATTTTCGAGCCTTCTGTTTGTTGGCCGGTCATAGGCGTGCTGCCAGCGCCTGCAATGCCAGCGTGTAGCCGAGCGGCCCAAAGCCACAGATCATGCCGACGGCGACCGGCGCGACCATGGAGACGTGGCGGAATGGTTCCCGCGCATGGATGTTGGAAAGATGGACTTCGGCCACCGGCAATGGCGCGACAGCGCGGATGGCGTCGTGGATGGCGATCGATGTGTGGCTGTAGGCGCCAGGATTGATGACGATGCCGACAGCCTTGTCGCCGGCTTCCTGGATCCAGTCGACAAGGTCGCCCTCATGGTTCGACTGGCGGAAATCTATCTCAAGCCCAAGTGCCGTGCCGGCCTGCTTGCAGTCGTCGGCGATGGCGGCAAGTGTCTTGCCGCCATAGATGCCCGGCTCGCGCTTGCCGAGCGCGTTGAGATTGGGACCGTTCAGGACGAAAACCGTTTTCAAAAAAGCCGACCTTTCCCGGCGCCGACATCAAGCCGGCGCGCTGGGCCCTCTATAATGGGCATAGACGCCCGCGGAAAGAGCGCAAGTGCGTTCTTTCACTGTCCACAACAGGCGGAAATGTGCCCGTGAGAAATATGCTCGCGAGCAAGATCAGAGCGCGGCCTTCGCCGCCTCGATCTTTTCAGCCAGCACTTCCTGCCCAAGCGCACCAAACACGACCTCGTTGCCGACGACATAGGATGGCGTTCCGGTGATCGCCAGCTTGTTGGCAAGATCGAAGGTCTTGGAGAAGGTCTCGGTGATCGAGGGATCCTTCATCTTCTCGCGCAGCGCTGCTTCGTCGGCACCGAGCGACAGCGCGACCTTGATGGCCGCTGCCTCCGTGGCGCGCCCCTGGCCGCCGAGCAGCGCATTGTGGAACTCGCCGTATTTTTCCGGGTGCATCAGGTGAAAGGCCATCGAGACGACGCTCGCCTTTTGCGAATCCGGTCCGAGGATGGGGAATTCCTTGAGGACGAAGCGCAAATCCGGATCGGTCTTGGTCAGCGCCTTCATGTCGTCGATGGCACGTTTGCAGAAGCCGCAATTGTAGTCGTAGAACTCGACGATGGTGACCTTGCCGTTCGGATTGCCGACGACGCCGTCGAAGGCGGAGTTGAAGATCTGGTCCTTGGCGTTCTTGATGACGCCGAGATGGGCGATACGCTGCTCTTCCTTCTGCTTGGCTTCAAGCGCGTCCTGGACCTCCAGAAGGACTTCCGGGTTCTTGAGCAGATAGTCGCGGATAATGCCTTCGACCTCGGTGCGGTCGATCTTGGTGTCGGCCGCCGCCGTCTCGACCGGCTGCGCGGTACCTGCCTTGGCAATCTGCGGGTTCCCTGCCACGAATCCGAAAGCCAGCATGGCAAGAGCGACCGCAACCCCCGTGGTGCCCAGCAGCAGTGCCTTTTTCATCGTTCCGTTCCTTCTACCTGTTTTCCGGTCTGGCTGTGTCGTGGCGCGCGGCCGGAAGGTTCACTTGATCTTGGTTGATGGCCTGTAGTTTATGATATCCTGGGCGCGAAGCCAGCGCGGCTCGCCGCGCTTCATCTCTTGCTGTGCCCGCATGGCGAAAATCTTCGCATCCTTGTAGTTGCCGGAATAGAAATGGCCTTCGGCGGTGGCAAGTTCGGCGCCCGGTATGTCACCCAACTCGCCATAGGCCTGCGCCAGATAGCGATACCCGGCCGAATTTTCCTTGTCGCGCCCGAGGCCGTTGTTGATCTGCACCACGGCCTTTTTCAAGGATTCCGGTGTGCCGACGGCCATCAGCGCCTGGCCCATGGACACCGGCAGCAAGCCGGACCGTGCCGGATCGAGGCTGACCGCCTTGGCATAGGCGTCCGCCGCTTCCTTGGGTTTGTTTGCCTTCATTAGGATATCGCCGCGCAGTTCCTGGAAATAGGCGTTCTTCGGCTGCGCCTTGATCAGTGCATTGGTCTTGGCGAGCGCGGCGGCAATGTTGCCGAACAGGTAGGTCGACTGGGCATCGCCATACTGCGCGGCCAAGGTTCCCTGCATCTTTCGCATCAGCCGCGACGCAGCGGCCTGGCCATTCATGTAGACGGCGATCTTCACCCGCATCATGTCATGACGCTGCTGCAACGCGGGAGGGTCCAGCCTGTCGATATTGGGGCTCTGTTTCACCAGCACGTCGAGATTGGCGATGCGATCCTGCGGCATTGGGTGGCTGATCCGGTAGGGATCGACCTGGGCGCCCGAAAGCGACAGCGCCGTCTGGAAACGGTGGAAGGTCTTCAGCATGCCCATGCCGGACTGGCCGGTGGCGTTGAGATAGGTGATCGCCGAACGGTCGGCCGTCATCTCTTCGGTACGCTGGTAGGCGAGGATGCTGCGCTGTGCCATCTCGCCGCTGCCGGCCGCCACGCCCATGCCCGCACCGGCAAGGCCGCGACTGTTGGTGGTCGCACCGGCGACGATGGCGCCGGCGCCAAGCAATGTCGCGATGATTGCCATCGTCTTGGCGCGTTCGAGCTGATCGCGCAGTTTCTGCTGATGGCCGCCGGCGATATGGCCGGCTTCGTGGGCAATGACGCCGATGATCTCGTTGGGCGTTTCGGCCGTCATCAGCGCGCCGGTGTTGATGAACAGCCGGCGCCCGGTGACGAAGGCGTTGAAACTCTGGTCGTTGACAAGAACGATGTCTATGCCGTCATTTGCCAGGCCCGCCGCCCTGAAGATCGGCCGCGCATAATCGCGCACCAGCGCCTCGATCTCGGCGTCGCGTACCACCGGCACGTTCTGGGCGAAGGCGCTGGCCGAACTTGCCACTGCGACGGCAACGCCGAGCGAAAGCGTCGCGAAGACGCGCGCAGCCTGGGCAATCGTCGATCTGGGTCGGCTCAACATGATGGGTCCACTGGTAGACGAGCGGGCGAAAGATGAAAAGTCGGCGCCGGAAACTTCCTCAACTTGTGATCCTCACATCAATCGGGCATTTGTGCGGCGTATGCATCAGGGGCTTGGCGCGCTTGATCGTCGGGAATAGGGATAAAATGGTTGTTTCGCTCTCACGCCGCGGCAATGTCGAGCCCTTCCATGCCATGGACATTCTGGCCGAGGCAAACCGGCTGAAGGCGCAAGGCGTGCCGGTCATTTCCATGGCCGTCGGCCAGCCCTCCGATCCCGCACCGGTTCTGGTTCGCGCGGCGGCGACCAAGGCCTTGCAGGACGGTCGCATCGGTTACACCGATACGCTGGGACTGGCAGGTTTGCGCAAGGCGATCGCCGAACACTACGCTGATCACTATGGGCTTGATATCGAGCCCGGCCGGATCGCTGTGACCACCGGATCGTCGGCCGCCTTCAATCTCGCCTTCCTGGCGATGTTCGATCCAGGCGACCGCGTCGCCATTGCTGCACCCGGCTATCCTGCCTATCGCAACATCATGGCCGCACTCGGCATCGAGGTGGTCGAGATCGAACTCGGCGACGCCGCCTATCTGCATGCCGGCCATCTGGAAACCGCGCATCGCGAGAACCCGCTGAAGGGCGTTCTGTTCGCCAGTCCGGCCAATCCAACCGGCGCGGTCATACCGGCCGATGAACTGGCGGCCCTGGTGAGGACGGCACAAGAACTCGGCATCGCCGTCATCTCGGACGAGATCTACCACCGGCTGGCTTATTCCGCTCCCGACACCACGGCGCTTGCCTACGGAGGCGACGTGACGGTGATCAATTCCTTCTCGAAATACTACTGCATGACCGGCTGGCGCATCGGCTGGATGGTGCTGCCCGAAGAGCTGGTGCGGCCGGTCGAGCGCGTCGCCCAGAGCCTCTACATCTCGCCGCCGGAACTGTCGCAGATCGCCGCCATCGAGGCGTTCAAGGCAACCGAGGAACTGGAAGCGGTAAAAGGCCGCTACGCCCGGAATCGCGAACTTCTGATGAAACGCCTGCCGGAACTCGGCTTTCCGCTGGCGGCACCGATGGACGGCGCCTTCTACGCCTTTTGCGATGTCACCCGGCACACCAACGACAGCATGGCCTTTGCACGAAAGATGCTGGCTGAGGCGCATGTCGCGGCAACGCCCGGCCGCGACTTCGACACCCAGGCGGGGCACCGGATGATGCGGTTTTCCTATGCCGGCAGCCACGACGACATGGTCGAGGCAATTGCGCGCATTGAACGCTGGTTGAGGTAGCGCTATGCCGGAACTTGAGCAGGCGCTGGGCGAAGTCGCCGCCGAAATGGCCGAACGCAGCGATCGCGGCGACGTTGCCACCTACATTCCTCAGTTGGGCAAGGTCGACCCCAAGAAATTCGGCATCGCCGCTGTCACCAATGACGGCCGCGTGCTGATGGCGGGCGACGCCGAGCAGGCCTTTTCGATCCAGAGCATCTCCAAGGTGTTCACCTTGACGCTGGCGCTCGGCAATGTCGGCGACGCGCTGTGGCAGCGGGTCGGGCGCGAACCGTCAGGCAATCCGTTCAACTCGATCGTACAGCTCGAGCATGAGAACGGCATTCCGCGCAATCCGTTCATCAATGCCGGCGCCATCGTTATTTCCGACATCCTGCTTGCTGGCCACCAGCCACGCGAGGCGATCGGCGAAATCCTGCGCTTCATCCAGTTCCTCGCCGATGACGAGACGATCATTATCGATCGCGAGGTCGCGGCGTCCGAACGGGCCACCGGCTATCGCAACTTCGCGCTTGCCAACTACATGAAATCTTTCGGCAATCTCCACCATGCGCCGGAGCTGGCGCTGGGCGTCTATTTCCATCACTGCGCCATCGCCATGAGTTGCCGGCAACTGGCGCTCGCGGGCCGCTTCCTCGCCAATGGCGGCAAGAACCCGGCGACCGGGCATTCCGGGGAGGCGGCCGAGCGGACACGCCGCATCGGCGCCATGATGCTGACCTGCGGCCATTATGACGGCTCAGGCGATTTCGCCTTCCGCGTCGGCATCCCCGGCAAGAGCGGCGTCGGCGGCGGCATATTGGGTATCGTGCCGGGCGTGGCGTCGCTTGCCGTCTGGTCGCCAGGCCTCAACGCCAACGGCAATTCCAAGCTGGGGTCGATCGCACTGGAAAAGCTGGCCAGGATGATGAACTGGTCGATCTTCGCGCCTTGATGCATGTCGCCCAAAAGTGCGCAGCGGTTTTGGGGCAACGACATGCGTAGAATAAAAGAAGCGCTTTAGCATCTCGCGGCGGATCGGAACGCCAGATGTGAAAAAACGGTAGTGGGTCAGTTTGGAATCTTAGATTGCCGGCGAATGCCCACAGCGCCTGCCGCGGCACCGCCTAACCCGAACGACATATATCGTTCGATCAGTTCCGGGCCATTAACCATAATACTATCGAATAGAGAATGGACCCGTCCTCGCTGGAAGAGTCTCATGGTTCTTTGCGGCATCAGGCCGTGCCTCTGCCTCTCACGTGCCTCTGCCTCTCAAAAAAAGATGCGGCCTCTCAAAAAGATGGGTCGCTTTTGGGCTTCTCAGTGGAGGAATAGATGAAAACGCTCCTTACGTTCGCGGCGGCTTTGGCACTCGCACTCGCAGCGTCCGCTCCCGCGTCTGCCGTGAAGAATGGATTTGACAGCGATACGTCAACTACATCCGGACAGGGAAATGGCGGAAAAACAAATGACAGCGCCAACCCGGATAACAGTGGCACGACGACAACGACCACCACGACTTCAGGGCCACATGGTCAGGTGAAGCAGGGCGAGACCGATTGTAACAACTGCTCGACGACGACCACGTCGGACCTGCCGGGCAAGAACAGATAGGCCAATGAGGAACCAGGGGCGGGGAAACCCGCCCCTCGCTACCAAAAATCCCGCGCCGTCTTTCAAAACAGCGCGGGATTTATTTGTCAGAAAATCACTTCAAGTGACTAAAAGGCTTAGAAAAAGCCCTTCCGCTGCCACCAGCCGGCGCGCTTCGGCTTGTCTTCGGTCTTGGCTGCGGACTCTTCCGCAACGGTCGAAGACACAACCGGGGCGACTGGCGCATCCGCGGCCGCCGCCTTGCGTCGCGACGGGCGGGCCTTCGGTGCCTTCTCGACAGCCGCTGCCTCGTCGGACGCAGTGGCCGGCGTCTCGACCGGTGCTTCCACCTCGGCGGCCGGCGCCTCGGCGGCGACCTCGGCCGTGGCCTTCTTCGGCTTGGCGACACGGCGTGGCTTCTTCGGCTTCTCGGTGCTCGGCGTGTCGTCGTTGGCCGGAGCAAGCGCCACCGGCTCTTCGATCGGTGCGGCAACTACTGGCTCGCTGGCGATCACCTCGGTTGCGGAGACTTCGCCTTCAGACGCGTCGGCTGTCTCGCCGGCGCTTGCCTCGGCTTCGCCTTCGCCATCTTCACGGCGATTGCGTTTGCCGCCGCGCTTGCCGCGCCGGCGCTTCTTGCCCGGGCCTTCATCCGAAGTGCCCTGGCTTTCGTCCGAAGCCTCAACCGTTTCGGAGGTTTCGGCAACACCAACAGCGGCGTCCTCGTCCGCTTCCGCGTCACTATCGCTAGCGGCCGAGTCGGAGAACTCATTGGCAGGCGTCGAGACGGAAGCACCGTCCGTTGGCGCGCCATGTTCGCGGTCGCGATCCTTGCCGCCGCGACGTCTGCGACGCTTGCGACGCTTGCGGTCGCGGCCTTCACCTTCTTCGCCAGCGGCAGCAGGCCGGGGTTGTTGCTGCGGCTGCTGGCGTGGCTGTTCGGCCTGCACCGGCGCCTCGTCGTCTTCCTCGATGACGACAATCTCGTCTTCGGGCTCTTCCGGCTCGACATAGGCAGGCAGGCTGCGCAACTCGACAAAGCCTTCCGGCTTTTCAGCCAGCGCGCCGCGGAAGATCGCATAATGCTGCGCACCGACCGAATCGTCGGCCTCGACGGTGATCGTCAGCCCAAAGCGGCTTTCGAGTTCCACCAGCGTGCCGCGCTTGTGGTTGAGCACATAGAGCGCGGTCGCCGCCGGCGTCCGCACGGTGATGTGGCTGCGCGAATCCTTGAGCAGGAATTCCTCGATCGCCCGCACCACCAGCAGCGCGACCGACGAATCGGATCGCACGTGGCCGGTGCCGCCGCAATGCGGGCAGGGCTTCATGGTAGATTCCAGCACGCTGGCGCGGATGCGCTGGCGTGACATCTCCATCAGGCCGAAATGCGAGATACGGCCGACCTGGATGCGCGCACGATCGTTCTTGAGGTGATCCTTCAGCCGCTTCTCGACGGAGCGGTTGTTGCGGTTCTCCTCCATGTCGATGAAGTCGATGACGATCAGGCCGGCGAGATCGCGCAGCCTGAGCTGACGCGCGACTTCCTCGGCCGCTTCCAGATTGGTGTGGAGCGCGGTGTCCTCGATCGAGTGCTCCTTGGTGGAGCGGCCCGAATTGACGTCGATGGCAACCAGCGCCTCGGTCTGGTTGATGATGATGTAGCCGCCGCTCTTCAGCGTCACTTGCGGCTGCAGCATGCGGTCGAGCTGCGCTTCGATGCCGTTGCGCACGAAGATCGGCGTCGTGTCGCGGAACGGCTGAACCACCTTGGCGTGGCTCGGCATCAGCATGCGCATGAAGTCCTTGGCCTCGCGATAGCCTTCCTCGCCGGAGACAAGAATCTCGTCGATATCCTTGTTGTAGAGGTCGCGCACCGAACGCTTGATCAGGCTGCCTTCCTCATAGACCAGGGCAGGGGCCGTGGACTGCAAGGTGAGACTGCGGACATTTTCCCAAAGCCGCATCAGATATTCGTAATCGCGCTTGATCTCCGCCTTGGTGCGGCTCTCGCCAGCGGTGCGCAGGATAACGCCCATGCCTTGCGGCACTTCGAGATCGGCAACGACCTCCTTCAGGCGCTTGCGGTCGACCGCGCTGGTGATCTTGCGCGAAATGCCGCCGCCGCGGGCCGTGTTCGGCATCAGCACCGAATAGCGACCGGCAAGCGACAGATAGGTGGTCAGCGCCGCACCCTTGTTGCCGCGCTCTTCCTTGACGACCTGCACCAGCAGGATCTGTCGGCGCTTGATCACTTCCTGGATCTTGTACTGGCGGCGCACCGGCTTGCGGCGGTTGCGCACTTCTTCCAGCGCATCCTCGGCGCCGACCGATTCGACCTCGTGATCATCCGGATGCGAGGACTGAACCTCCTCGAGCATGCCGCGATCATTGTCGCCTGACGTCGCTTCGCTGCCCTGTTCGGCCTGCGGGACGGGTTCGGAAATCACATCGGCTTCGACCGAGGCTGCGATCGACGTCGGACCGCCTTCGCGGGTTTCGCCTTCGTCCTGATCGGCGGAATCCTCGCCATGCGCGGAGGCATCGGCATGTTCCGACGTATCGGCCGCATGTTCGATGATCTCGGACGTGTGGGAGATGTCATCGGCAACAGCATCGTCGCCATTGTCGCTTGTCTCGTCGGCAGCATCGCTTGCCTCGCCGGAATCGGCTGCATCGCGCTTGTGCTCACCGCGGTCGCGGGGCTTGCCGCCGCGCCGGCGGCCGCGCCGTCCACGATCGCGGCTTTGGCGATCATCGCCGTCGCCGTCCTCGTTCTCCTCGTCTTCTGCCTCTTGCGCTTCCGCGCGCAGCAGTGCCTGACGATCGGCGACCGGAATCTGGTAGTAGTCGGGGTGAATTTCACTGAAGGCGAGAAAACCGTGACGGTTGCCGCCATATTCGACAAAGGCTGCCTGAAGGGAGGGCTCTACGCGCGTTACGCGGGCTAGGTAGATGTTTCCTTTGAGCTGCTTCTTGTCCTGGGATTCAAAGTCGAATTCTTCAATACGATTACCGCGAACGACGACAACGCGTGTTTCCTCCGGGTGGGAGGCGTCTATTAGCATTTTGTTGGGCATTATTTCGTTTCCTCCCGGCAGCCGTCAGCCGCAGCTTGCGAGGCAAAGCCTGCTGCTGCGTGTCTGGAATGTGGGTGCCGGATATCTGGATGTCCGCCGGCCGCCGCTTGAGCGCCATGGCGGTGCCGCCCGCAGCCATACTGGCGCGGTTTGATGCGGACCTTTCCATGATTGCGCTTGAAGCCATCGTCACCAGCAGAACCTTTTGAACCAAAGCCCGGACGAACCGGACCAGCTTGTTTGCTCATACAGAGCCGGCGCGGGAACAAACCCGGCCGTTTTCCTCACGCAGGCGATTCCCCCGCCACGGGCGCACACCTGCGAAATTCGTCGCGATCACCTGAACCCTTTTCGCGTGAAGCGAAAGGAGCCGCCTTTTTCATCTGACCCTGTAGCAGGAAGCTGCGGAGGAGGGCGGTTCCAGGATTGCAGTGATCCACCATCGCTTTTATGATTTGGCAGGGTGGAAGGCAACCCCGATTTCCGATGCCGGCAAAAAGCAGTTCCGTAACGTAAGTACAGCTACCGACCCTTGCATGAAAAGGCTTGGTTAACCTTCTCTGGATACCAATCGTTAATCGAGTTCGCGGCCTAACCGGCACTTCGACGAAACGACCAGGCGCCTGGCGCCAAACCGGGAGCGACTGGAAGAGAGATGGGACTGGCAGACTTCACAGACAAGGGATGTCGTGTTGGCGGCCGGATTCTGGCCGCTTTCTGCTTCTTGCTGCTGCTGGCGATCTCGTCTGCCTTTTCCTCTGTCGCCAATGCCGCCGACGCTCCACTTGTGGCAAAAGGCTACAAGATGGCCGGCGATGCCACCAAGACGCGCATCGTCATGGATTTCGACCGCGAGCCCGATATCAAATGGTTCCTGCTGCGCGGTCCCAACCGGCTTGTCCTCGATCTCGCGAATACGAGATTCGCCATTGACGCCAAGGATTTGAAGGCGCGCGGCCTGGTCAAGGGCGTACGCCTGGGCCAGCTCGGCGAGGGCGTTTCGCGGCTGATCATCACCGGCAAGGGACCCTTCGCCGTCGACAAGCTCGATGTGCTGAAGAATGAGGACGGAAACGGCTACCGCATTGCCATCGACATGTCGGCGGCGTCCGCACGCGAGTTCGATGCCGCACTTGCCAATCAGGCGCTGACCACCGGATCGACGGTTTCGACCGACAAGGGAGAGCGGGTCGGCACCGGACCGGTCTCCAATCCGGGCCATCGCTTCACCGTCGTCATCGACCCAGGCCATGGTGGCATCGACGGCGGGGCCGAGGGCCTGAACGGCACCATCGAGAAGAACGTCACGCTCGCCTTCGCCACGGAGCTGCGCGACAAACTGGCCGCCGTCGGCAATTACGATGTGTTCATGACGCGCAACACCGACGAATTCCTGCGTCTGGACGACCGCGTGCGCATTGCCCGGCAGCATGAGGCCGACCTGCTCATTTCCATCCATGCCGACACAATCAGCGTCAAGGGCATTCGCGGCGCCACCGTCTACACGGTTTCCGACAAGGCTTCGGATCCCGAGGCGCAGGCGCTTGCCGACCGGGAAAACCTCTCCGACCAGTTCGCCGGCATGGAAATCAAGAACGACAGCAAGGAAGTCACCGACATCCTGATCGACCTGATCCGCCGTGAAACGCACAATTTCTCGATGAGTTTCGCCCACACGCTGGTCGGCCAGTTGTCAACCAGCGTCGGCTTGATCAACAATCCGCAGCGTTCGGCGGGCTTCAAGGTGCTGAAAGCACCAGATGTGCCATCCGTACTGGTCGAACTCGGTTACCTCTCGAACGCCAAGGACGAGGCGCAGCTGCTCAACGCCGACTGGCGGGGCAAGGCGGCCCAGAGCATAACCAATGCCGTCGCGCTTTTCGCTTCGGCCAAGGCGGAACCGGGAACCGGAGGCTGATATGCCCGGCGGCGCCTGCAACCAGAGGCAGCGTTGCTCGGCGACAACACACGGTGCTTTTATTTTCGGCTCGCGACCGCGAAATCCTGCGTTGCCGTATTTTGTCCACATGGTGGCGACAAGGGTCTTCGATTACGGATTGGGACCGGCTCGAAAGCTTGCGCGAAAGGCGGCTTCGTTTAGGAAATTCCCGAACCAAGGACTGGAGCGGGTATGATTCGTCTCATTGGCTATTTTTTCGGCATCGGCACGACGCTGGCCCTTCTGGTCGCGGCGGGCGTTGCGATCTACATAGGCCATTTATCGAAGGATCTGCCCGACTACGAGGTGCTGGCTAAATACGAGCCGCCGGTGACCACCCGCATCCATTCATCGGATGGCGCGTTGATGGCCGAATATGCGCGCGAACGGCGCCTGTACTTGCCGATCCAGGCCATACCGGACCGCGTCAAGGCGGCCTTCCTGTCGGCGGAAGACAAGAACTTCTACAACCACCCTGGCATCGACGTGACCGGCCTCGGCCGCGCCATCATCGTCAACCTGCAGAATCTCGGCTCGGGCAGGCGTCAGGTGGGCGCCTCGACGATCACCCAGCAGGTGGCGAAGAACTTCCTGTTGTCCTCGGACCAGACCTACGAGCGCAAGATCAAGGAGATGATCCTCGCCTTCCGCATCGAGCAGGCCTATCCCAAGGACCGTATTCTCGAGCTCTATCTCAACGAAATCTTCTTCGGCTTCGGCGCCTATGGCGTCGCCGGCGCGGCGCTGACCTATTTCGACAAGTCGGTCAACGAGCTGAGCGTGGCCGAGGCCGCCTATCTGGCCTCCCTGCCGAAGGGGCCGAACAACTACCACCCCTTCAAGCATGCCGATCGCGCGCTGGAGCGCCGCAACTGGGTCATCGACCAGATGGTCGAGAATGGCTACGTCACGCGTGAGGAAGGCAACAAGGCCAAGGCTGAGCCGCTGGGCGTGACGCCGCGCCGCAACGGCAACTATCTGTTTGCCGGCGAGTACTTCACCGAAGAGGTGCGCCGCCAGATCATCGCCCGTTACGGCGAGAATGCGCTTTACGAAGGCGGCCTTTCCGTCCGCACCACACTCGATCCGAAGATCCAGCTCATTGCCCGCAAGTCGATGCAGAACGGGTTGATGAAATACGACACCCTGCGCGGTTATCGCGGGCCGGTGAAATCCATCGACGTGTCGGGCGACTGGGGCGTGCCGCTGGGCGCCGTCAAAGGGCTGGAGGACGTTCCCGAATGGTCGCTAGCCGTCGTGCTCGACAGTTCGGCGACCGGCCTGTCGATCGGTCTGCAGCCCGCGCGCCAGGCATCGGGCGAAATCGTCAAGGAACGCGTCGAAGGCACCGTCAGCAAGGAGGACATGGGTTTTGCCATGCGCCATGTGGTCGACGGCAAGACCGTCAAGGCCAAGTCGCCGGCGGAGGTGTTGAAGCCGGGCGACGTCATCTTCGTGCAGAAGAACGATGGCTCCGATGGCGCCTACAGCCTGCGCCAGGTTCCAGAGGTTGAGGGCGGCCTGATCGCCATGGATCCGCATACCGGCCGCGTGCTGGCCATGGTCGGCGGCTTCTCCTACGCGCAGTCCGAATTCAACCGCGCGACGCAAGCCATGCGCCAGCCGGGTTCCTCGTTCAAGCCGATCGTCTATTCGGCGGCTCTCGACAATGGCTATACGCCGGCCTCGGTGATCATGGATGGGCCGATCACCATCCAGAGCGGCAATACGACCTGGACGCCGAAGAACTACGACGGCACCGTCGCTGGTCCGGCAACCCTGCGCTCCGGCATCGAGAAGTCGCGCAACCTGATGACGGTGCGGCTTGCCAACGACATGGGCATGAAGCTGGTCGTCGAATATGCCGAGCGCTTTGGTGTCTACGATCATCTGGCGCCGTATCTGCCGATGGCTCTGGGCTCCGGGGAAACGACCGTGATGCGTATGGTGTCGGCCTATTCGATCATGGCCAATGGCGGCAAGTCGATCAAACCATCGCTGATCGACCGCATCCAGGACCGCTACGGCAAGACCGTGTTCAAGCAGGACGAACGTGGCTGCCAGGGCTGCAATGCGCCCGAATGGCAGAACCAGCCTGAGCCGGAACTGGTCGACAATTCCGAGCAGGTGCTCGATCCGATGACCGCCTACCAGATCACCTCGATGATGGAAGGTGTCGTGCAGCGCGGCACCGGCGCCACCATCGGCGAACTGGGCCGCCACATCGCCGGCAAGACCGGAACGACGAACGATGAAAAGGATGCCTGGTTCATCGGTTACACGCCCAACCTCGTCGTCGGCCTCTACATGGGCTACGACACCCCGCGCGGCCTTGGCCATGGCGCCACCGGCGGTGGTCTCGCGGCACCTATCTTCAAGGACTTCATGCGGGTGGCGCTGGACGGCACGCCCAATGTCGACTTCAAGGTTCCGGACGGCATGAACCTGGTCGCCATCAATCGCAAGACCGGCATGCGTGCCGCCTCGGGCGATCCCGGCACCATCATCGAGGCCTTCAAGCCGGGTACCGGCCCCGCCGACAGCTATTGGGTGATCGGCATGGGCGCCGATGGCTCCAATGCCACCGGTGGCGCGCTGTCGCCGCAGGCCAATCAAGCCATCCAGTCCGGCGGCGGCGGCCTCTACTGACGATTTTCATGAGCGGATGGGCTGGCCTTGCGCCGGCCCATTTTGCTTTACAGCCGGCGGCGGCCTCCCTATGTATCGCCGACCAAATTCGGCAAACAGGACAGAACAGCCAGCCATGCGCGCGGAAACGCAGAATATTGTCGACGAGATCAGGCAGGCGATCACCCTGCTGAGGAGGCATCTTTGACTGGGATCAGGCCATAAAGCGGCTTGAATACCTCAATGTGCGCGCCGAGGACGCCAGCCTCTGGAATGAACCGCTGGAAGCGCAGAAGCTGATGCGCGAACGCCAGGGCCTTGAAGAAGGCATCGCCTCGGTGAGAGGCCTGACGCAGGCGCTGGAAGACAATATCGGCCTGATCGAACTCGGCGAGGAAGAACGCGACGAGGGCGTCATTGCCGAAGCCGAAGCCGCGATCCGCTCGATGCAGGGCGAAGCGAAGGCCCGTCAGGTCGAGACGCTGCTGTCGGGCGAAGCCGACGCCAACGACACCTATCTCGAAATCCATGCCGGCGCCGGCGGCACCGAAAGCCAGGATTGGGCCTCGATGCTGCTGCGCATGTACACGCGCTGGGCCGAGCGGCGCCGCTTCAAGGTCGAGATCCTGGAAGTGCATGACGGCGAAGAGGCCGGCATCAAGTCCGCCACGTTGATGATCAAGGGCCACAATGCCTATGGCTGGATGAAGACGGAATCGGGCGTTCATCGCCTGGTGCGTATTTCGCCCTATGACAGCAATGCGCGCCGCCATACGTCCTTCGCCAGCGTCTGGGTCTATCCGGTCATCGACGACACGATCGAGATCGACGTTTCCGAATCCGATGTCCGTATCGACACCTATCGCTCGTCCGGCTCCGGCGGCCAGCACGTCAACACCACCGATTCGGCGGTGCGTATCACCCACCTTGCGACCGGTATCGCTGTCGCCTGCCAGGCCGAACGTTCACAGCACAAGAACAAGGCCAAGGCTTGGGAGATGCTGCGCTCGCGCCTCTACGAGGAAGAGCTGAAGAAGCGCGAGGCGGTTGCGAACGCCACCGAAGCGTCGAAGAGCGATATCGGCTGGGGTCACCAGATCCGCTCCTATGTGCTGCAGCCCTACCAGCTGGTGAAGGATCTTCGCACCGGCGTCGAGAGCACCAGCCCGTCGAGCGTACTCGATGGCGACCTCGACGATTTCATGGAAGCCTCGTTGTCGCAGCGCATCGAAGGTGGTGCGGGTGAAGCCGTGGCGGACCTGGACTAAGGCTATGCTCATATTCAGGTGAGGCCGGCCTGCAAATGGCGGCTTCCTGCGTTTCCGGTGCTCACGGACCCGAATGTCCGCTCCGCTCCGGTTCTCGGAACCCACCATTTTTGACTCGGCCTGACCTGAATCTGAACATACCCTTCGCACCTTGGCGACGGAGGAGAGAGTGACTAGCAAGCTCACCGGAAAGTGCTTTTGCGGCGCGGTTCACTACGAAGTCGCGGACGAATTCATCTATGCCGCGAATTGCCATTGCTCGAACTGCCGCCGCACCACCGGTTCGGCCTTCAAGCCTTTCGCCGGTATCGAGCGCGAGAAGTTTGCTCTCACCGCGGGGCATAACAAGCTCCTGATCTTCGGCGACGAAAGCGGCCATGACGCGCATTGCGGCCGGTGCGGCTCATTGCTCTATTCGCTCGTCCGCGAGGGCGCTTTCGTCCACGTTGCCATGGGAACACTTGTCGACGATCCGGCCATCCGCCCGACCGCGCACATCTTCGTCGGCTCGAAGGCCAGCTGGTTCAACATCGCCGACGGCCTGCCTCAATATCAAGAGCATGTGATCGCCAACCAGCCATAGGCTGGAACCACACCGCACCAATCCCGTTTATTCGACACCTGTTTGCCGGGAAGTTGATTTCAGCGGTCGGTAGCGGATGGTTGGTTGGCATGCGCCGCGGCACTCGTGAACGCAGCAATTTCTTGCGCCGACTCACATTTGCGCTCACCATCACGGCATCGAGGGGAGACAAAAAGCATTTATGGCCGGGCGCGGCATATCTGCAAGCTGACGATCTGGCCGCTGGGAAGACACGTTCCGGGAACGGGCAAGCAAAGTGCTTGATGCTCGTTTGAAAGGAACGCTTCCATGTCTGCTGCCACATCCAGATCGGCCCATGCCGCTGAACCGGTCGGCCGACTCTTGTTTTCCCTGTTCGCAATTGGCGCAATCGCAATGCTGACGGCACCTGCCTTTGCGCATGACGCCACACCGACAGCGGCAAAGCCACTAGGCTGGAGTTACCCATTCGCATGCTGCGCCAACTATGATTGTCGTACGGCTCATACCGGCGAAGTGTTGGAAAAACCCGAGGGCTATGTCATCGCCGGCACGGGTGAGGTTGTTCCCATGAGCGACAAGCGCGTCAAGGACAGCCCGGATGGTGAGTTCCACTGGTGCGCGCATCAGGCCGGTCTCGACGCCGGCAAGACGATCTGCCTGTTCGTGCCGCCGCGCTCTTACTGACGAGGGCGTCGGCGGTCGACACTTTTCTTAGCGGGCAAGCCTGCTGACGGATGGTTGTCAGGAGCACTTCTTTATGTTGCCTTGCCTCACAGGTGGCGGGCAATGGAGAGGAATTCGCTGATGACCATCAAGGCAAGCTGTCATTGCAAGGCGACGACGTTCGAGGTTTCGCAGGCACCGCAGACGGTGACGCAATGCACCTGTTCGTTCTGCTCGAAACGCGGCTCGCTCTGGGCCTACTACATTCCATCGCAATTCAAGCTCACCAGTCCGATAGAGAACGTTTCTTTCTACCAATGGGGATCGAAAACCGTAAAGCATGGGTTTTGCGCCACCTGCGGCTGCGGCACCTTCACGGAAACACCGGATTGGTCGACCGGCGAGCCGGATTTCGATAATCCCAAGATCAGCGTCAACTCGCGGCTGTTCGATGATTTCGATCTAGACAAGGTCGAAGTGGTGGTCATCGACGGCAAGAATCTCTGGTAGCCTGGTTCTGGTCATCCCAGCGCGGCGATGCGGCGCGTTCGCCGGGGCATGGTCCCCGGGAAAAGCCATGGGCGGTGCTTTTGCCGTTCCGCTTTTCGCCGCAATTCATGGTACAAGTCGCCGGAAGGGCTGATTTGGCGCCACCGCAAGGCGTGACTTGGAGAGGGACCATCTATGAAAAAGACTGTGCTCGTCGTCGTGGCGACGGCTGTGCTCGTGAGCGCCTGCACCACCACTGATCCGTATACAGGCGACCAGAAGATTTCCAATACGGCGGCCGGAGCAGGCCTCGGTGCTCTGGCAGGTGCCAGTCTTGGCCTGCTTGCCGGCGGCAATGACCGCCGCAACGCGCTGATTGGTGCCGGCATCGGCGCGCTCGCCGGTGGCGCCATCGGCGCCACAATGGACCAGAACGAGGCCGAACTGCGCCGACAGCTTGAGGGTACCGGTGTCAGCGTCACCCGCAGCGGTGACCAGATCATCCTCAACATGCCATCCGACATCACCTTCAACGTCGATCAGGACGCGGTGAAGCCTGGCTTCTACCAGGTGCTGAACTCGGTCGCGCTGGTGCTGAAGAAGTTCAAGCAGACCACGGTCGACGTTTTCGGTCATACCGATTCGACCGGCGGCGAGCAGCATAATTTCGATCTGTCGCAGCGCCGCGCTCTGGCGGTCGCCAACTATCTGTCCGGTCAGGGCGTCGATCAGCGCCGCTTCGCCGTCACCGGTTTCGGCAAGACGCGCCCGGTCGCATCCAACGCCACGGCCGAAGGCCGCGCTCAGAACCGCCGCGTCGAGATCCAGCTCTCGCCGCTCACCTGATCTGTTCGGCAAGCGAATGCGAAACGGCCCCACATGGGGCCGTTTTTGTTTGAACTGATGTCGATGCTCTTCAGATTGGCGCATCATAGAATTAGCTATTGCTAAAATAATTGCTTTCCCGCAGCCATGGAAGGGAATAGCATCGTTGCTGTTCCGGAGGGGATGAGGCGGTACAACTGGCCGCGCAATCAGCATTTTTCCGCCTCGGTCTTGCACGGCCAGATCAGAAAATCTGGGAGGAATGCATGCCAAGAACAGCCAGCCTCGGGCGCTGCGGCGTCCTCATTTTAACAGGTCTCGCAAGCGCATGGTTGGGCGTCGCTACGGCTCGGGCCGAGGACGCCAACAAGGCCGACATCGATGCCTTGAAAAAGTCACTCGCCAAATATGAGGACTACACCGCAGCCGTCCGCGACCTCTATCTGTCGACAGTCGGCTGCGTCTACTACAGCGGAGAAAAGATAGCGGGTGCGATGGATTACCCGAAGGGCGCCATGGGTATCCATTTCGTCAATGTCCCGAGTATCGGCCAAAAACTCGACCCGATGCACCCCAATGTCCTGATCTACGAACCGACCAAGAAGGGCTTGCGTCTGGTGGGCGTGGAATGGCTGATGCCTCTGACGCCAGACACCAAGGAACCCCCGAAGCTCTTTGGCCAAACATTCATGGGACCGATGGAGGGGCACTATCCGCTCATCCCGAGGGAGTTCGTGCACTACGACCTTCATGCCTGGCTCGGCGACAACCCGAACGGCATGTTCAGTCCGACGAACCCGAACGTGAAATGCAGCAAGGCCGAGTTTCCGATGCTGGAAAAGCCGACCAAGATGATGCCCGGGCCGATGTAACGGGCGAGACAGGCTGGCGTGAACTCATAAATGGCGCTTCCAAGGCGAAAGCGCCCGTTTCGGCTCCTGTCGCCATGTCGCAGAGGGCCAGAGCGGTCATTGACCAGGCATCTTAAAATCTCTTCCGCCGGCTCGGGCGTTGTCGCCAGCTTGTCTAGGACAAACCCGTCATGGAACTCTCTTCAGGGAGGATGCAATGATCAAGCGAGGACGCATGTGGGTGACAATGGCTTCGTGCGTCCTTTGCCTTTTTACACTGCCCGCCCAGGCGAGCAGCTTAGGTGATCTTGTCAGGAATGGCGACGTCGCGGCAGTGGCTTTCGCCTTGGACAAAGGCGCCGCTGTTGACGAACTTGACGGCGTTACGGCGCTCTACATCGCCTGCGAAGGCGGAAATGTCGAGTTAGCCAAACTTCTGATCAATCGTGGCGCGGACGTCAACCTGCCCGTCAGCTGGCAAAGAACGCCACTCTACGCCGCCAACAAGGCTGGGCACGCCGAGATCGTGAAGCTGTTGCTCGACAATGGGGCCGATCCAAATCAGGTGGCGAAAGCGCAGACGCCGCTGCACGTGGCTGCCGAAAATGGCTGTCTTCAGTGCGTCATTCATCTTGTGGACGCCGGGGCAGAGGTCAACGCACTGACATCGAATGGAAATCCGCCCATACATTTGGCCAAGCTCAGTGGTCACGAGGACGTCGTGGCCTACTTGCGCAGTCATGGCGCCGGACGACCGGCCCTTGCGCCGATTTCGGCACGACTTGCATCGGCAAACGCTGAATCGGGCAAAGAAATTTTCGGCAGAACGTGCGGGGTTTGTCATCTTGCAGCGCCGGGGGTCAAGATTTCCAAAAAGGCCAATCTATGGGGCATCGTAGGGCGGCGTAAGGCTTCGCAAGGCGATGTCGAGTATTCGTCAAGTTTAAAGGACGCTGGTGGCGATTGGACCTTCGAGGAACTCAATTTTTTTATCTCAAACCCCGCACTCACTTTGCCTGGAACAGATATGATTTTCCCGGGCCTGCAGGACGAGAAGCAGCGAGCAGACGTCATCGCTTACCTGCGGACCTTGAGTGACACACCGCCGCCGCTTCCCGATTGATAGCTCCTGTCTGGTGGTACCGTGATCCGCAAATTAACTTGCAGCGGCGCGAGCGGAATCGAGCCCACCCCAAGATTAAAAACACACGCGGATAGAACGTGGCCTAGGACCGGGCTGGCTGATCGACGATCACTGCAACGATCCGCCGCACGATCGGAAGGACAATCAGCAGGCTCGGAAACGCGACAAGCCATGATGCTCCCCATGCATACGACCAGGTCGCCACGAAACCGCTCGCCCAGCCCGTGCCGATTGCCGTCGAAACCGCCGAGACAATGCAGGACATGAGGATCGAAAGAACGAACGGCATCATCACCGCGCTGTAGGAAGGCGGTAGTTTTCTCAATTTCAAAACCCTGTCGCGTGCCATGAAAAATCTCCTTGTCTAAAAATGTGAGTGGACCCGTTGTGAGTGCGATCAGGCGGCGTGTGCCGTTCGCATGGCCAGTTCGCGAATGAAGCTTTGTAAAGAGCGTGGCTCGCGCCCAAGGGCGGCACGCAACGTCAGGCTGTTTCCGCCGACACCATATTGAGCGTAGTGGTCAAATACCTTGGCCAGCAATTGCATCTGGCCGTCGCTGTAGGAAAGACGGGCTTTTGCTGCCCATTCCGCAAATGTCGGCTCGCCAGCGGAGATCGGGCGGCCAAGTTCCTCACCCATCATTGAAACGATCTCGTCGCGGCTGTGCATACCGGCGCAAAGTTCCAGCGTCGCATAGGACAGTCGCGTTTCGGTCAAGGCGATCGCAGCCACTTCGGCGACATCGCGGTAGTCGACACGCGCCACCTTTGCTGTCTTTGGAAACGGTTCCGAGAAGACGCCACGCTCGACAATGGACGGCCAAGCCGCTCCGATGTTCTGCATGAAATTGGCAGGGTGCAGAATGGTGTATTCCATATCAGTCGAATAAAGAGCAGCTTCGACCGGCACCTTGCTCGCGTGGTTTTCCAGCCTCGTATTGGTGGGCTGGATCACCGACGAGAAGACGAATTTTCGAACACCCGCCCGGCTCGCCGCTTCAACCATGGCGACACCCATCGCGGCTTCATCGGGGGCAAAAGCGGGCCCGATGTGAAAGACGCCGTCGACGCCTTCGACAGCGCTTTCCAGGCTCCGATGGCTGCGCAAATCTCCAGTCACGACCTCGGATGCTCCGAGCTTCCCGGCCTTTTCGATGTTCGCGGGATGGTCGCGAACAAGCGCTCGAACATTGGCATTGCGGCGGACAAGTTCAGGCACGACAAGTCCGGCAAATCGGCCTGTGGCGCCGACAACCAGGACGGTTGGATTGGGTGCTCGCATGACATTTCCTTCCATCAAGCCGTCCTTTCGGACTTTCTTGCAGGAAAATAAAATGTCGCGAACCGCGTTACAATTGTCCGGCGTTGCGATAGTTTCTATCGATTTTCGGGAGAGTCCATGAACCGGATAGATGATTTTGAAGCTTTCATTGCAGTCATCGAACTGGGAAGTCTGACGGCTGCCGCACGCCGACTGAACCGCTCACTGCAGTCAATCAGCCGGTCCTTGGCGACACTGGAAGACTCCGTCGGGGTCGAGCTCGTCCACAGAACAACACGCCGATCGACACCGAGCGAAGCCGGAGCGGGCTTTTTCCACCGCATCAAACCAGCCATCGAGGAAATAAATGAAGCCCGACTGCAAGCGGCCAACCAGCGATCGGAGCCGTCAGGCATCTTGCGTGTGAGCGCACCAGTTCTGTTCGGTCCGGATTTCCTCGTGCCTGTCATCGCCGATTACATGCGGACCTATCCTCGGGTCGAGGTTGACCTCCAGCTTTCCGATGGATTTGTCGATCTCGGTGCCGAGGGCCTCGATCTGGCGATACGAATCGGCAATCTGCCGGATTCCAGCTTGCAAGCGAAACGCCTGGGCGCATTGCGGCGCGTCGTATTCGGCGCACCTTCCTACTTTGCACACCGCGGCCGCCCGGCTCATCCCTTTGAACTGAATGCGCATAGCTGCATCGTTCGAACCGTTGACGAGCGTCCGGGTGAATGGATGTTTCAGATTGAAGGCAAGCCTCGAGCGGTCAAAGTCGCCGGCGCTTTTCGGTCCAATTTGATGACGCCCATCTATGCCGCGGCAATCCACGGATTGGGCCTGGGCTACTCACCCCTTTGGCAGATAAGGCATTTGGTGGATGAGGGTCGCCTCGAGCTGGTTTTAACGGAATTCGAGCCGGCGCCGGTGCCGATACACGCCTTGTGGCCAGAAGGCAGATCGTCTTCCGCCAAGCTTCGCACGTTTCTGGATATGTTGGCGTCCCGCCTGCAACTCAAAAACCTTTAGCCAGCCGGCTGGTCATTTTCGCAGGTGGCTGGCTTTGCGCGTCCAAAAGGCCGCGCAGCGCTGTCGTATCAGACCTTGGCGACGATCTTCATGAAGGCCGGCATGTCATCGCCGAAGCCGACGGTGGAGTCGTTGTCTTCCTGGTGGCGTTGGCGGGCAGGGCGGTTGCTGTCGCGCTGCGGCCTCGTGTCGCCGCGTTCCGGTGCGCGCGGTTCGTTGCGATCGGATGATTTGCGCTCGGTGTTTTCCGAACGGATCGCTTCCTTGCGCGAGCGCCGTTCGCCGATGTCGGCGACTGCGGCCTCGGCCCCCGGCTGATCCTCGCGCACCGTTTCCGGTGCCGCTTCCTCGCCGTGCCTGGCGTGGCGTTCGCGTGGTTTGCGCTCGCCGCCCTTTTCCCTGCGATCATGGTCCTTGCGGTCATCGTCCTTGCGGCCGGCACGGCGCGGCGCGCCCTTGCCGCGGCGCGGAGCATCGTCCTCGCCTTCGCTGGCGACCACTGTCGACAGGTCGCCGTCATGCCACTCGATCTTGTTGCCGATCAGCCGCTCGATGGCGTCGATGTACTTGGTGTCCGACTTGGTCGCGATAGTGAAGGATTTTCCAGAGCGCCCGGCGCGTCCGGTGCGGCCGATGCGGTGAACGTAGTCCTCGGCATGGATCGGCACGTCGTAATTGAAGACGTGGCTGACATCGGGGATGTCGAGACCGCGCGCGGCGACGTCGGAGGCGACGAGGTAGCGCAGCTTGCCGTCGCGGAAATTGGCCAGCATCTGCATGCGCGCGCGCTGGTCCATGTCGCCATGCAGCGCACCGGCGTCGAAATCATACTTCAGCAGCGAGCGGAACAGCTCCGACACCTCGACCTTGCGGTTGCAGAAGATGATGGCGTTCTTCAGTTCCGCATCCTCGGCCTTGATCAAATTGCGCAAGGTCTCGCGCTTGTCCCATGGCTTGGAGCCGGACTTGACCAGGCGCTGGATGATGTTGGTCGCGGCCGATGCGGCCTTCGAGACCTCGACGCGCACCGGCGCGTGCAGGAACTTTTCGGTGAGCTTGGTGATTTCCGGCGGCATCGTCGCCGAGAAGAACAGCGTCTGCCTGGTGAACGGGATCATCTCGCAGATGCGCTCGATGTCGGGGATGAAGCCCATGTCGAGCATGCGGTCCGCTTCGTCGATGACGAGGATCTCGACGCCGTTGAGCAACAGCTTGCCGCGCTCGCGGTGATCGAGCAGGCGGCCGGGCGTCGCGATCAGCACGTCGGCGCCGCGTTCCAGCTTCTTGTCCTGTTCGTCGAAGGATACGCCGCCGATCAACAGCGCGATGTTGAGCTTGTGGTTCTTGCCGTATTTGACGAAGTTTTCCTCGACCTGCGCGGCAAGCTCACGCGTCGGCTCGAGAATGAGCGTGCGCGGCATGCGGGCGCGGGCACGGCCCTTTTCCAGTCTTGTGAGCATCGGCAGCACGAAGGATGCCGTTTTGCCGGTGCCGGTCTGGGCAATGCCCAGCACGTCCTTGCCGAGAAGCGCGTGCGGAATGGCGCCGGCCTGGATCGGCGTCGGCTGCGTGTAGCCGGCATCGGTGACTGCGGAAAGAACCTTCGGCGACAGGCCGAGGTCTGAAAAGGTCAACGCTTCTGGAGCGGTCGTGGTGTCTGAGGACAATTGTTGTTGTCTTTGGCTGGTTCGGGGAAGCGCAACGGCGTCTAACGACATCTGTCGCGGCAAGCGCCACGCGCCTGCAAGATTGGTATTGCAATTAGGAGCAAGCCCTCGATTTGTCAACAGAAACGGCCGTGATTGGCGCGATTGTGAAGTTGTAACCTTAATCGGGATGCTTAATCGAGGTGCTGGTCGCGGCCCCGGCTCAATAGCGGAACTGTTCGGCGAGAATGCGTTCGTTCCAGGAATGGTTGGGATCGAACAGCAACGTCGCCGTCGCAGTGGGCGATTCCCTGACCGTGACCGAGGTTACCGCCTTGACTTCCGTATGGTCGGCGGCGGCGTTCACCGGCCGCTTTTCCGGCTCGAGTATGTCGAAGCGCACGGGCGCCTTGTTGGAGCGCAGCGCGCGGCGCCAACGGCGCGGGCGAAACGGGCTGACCGGGGTCAGCGCCAGCAGTGGCGCGTCGAGCGGCAGGATCGGCCCATGCGCGGAAAGATTGTAGGCGGTGGAGCCGGCCGGCGTGGCGATCATGACGCCGTCGCAGCTCAGTTCCTCGAGCCGTACCTGATCGTCGACGGTGATCCGTATCTTGGCCGTCTGATAGGATTGCCGCCACAGCGCCACTTCGTTGATCGCCAGCGCCGAAAGCGTTTCGCCTTCCGAGGTCATGGCCAGCATCTCCAGCGGGCGTATCGTTTCGGCAACGGCGGCCGCGAGACGCTCGGTAAGCCCACCGGAGCGGTACTCGTTCATCAGGAACCCGATGGTGCCACGGTTCATGCCGTAGACCTTCTTGCCGGTCCCCATCGTGTCGCGCAGGGTCTGCAGCAGAAAACCGTCACCCCCAAGCGCGACGACGGTTTCGGCTTCCTCGACGGAGGATTGTCCATAGCGCGCCGACAGGCTTTCCAGCGCCGTCTTGGCGTCAGCAGTGTCGGACGAGACGAAGGCGATGCGGCTGGCGGCTTTGCTCATGGCTCCCCAATGACGACCGGTTGGCAGCGGCTGGGCCGCGCCAGCGCCGGGGTAGCATGGGCAGGGCATGTCTGCAAAGGGAGCCATGGCAGCACCATCCCGGATGGCAAGGCCCGTCCCGGGCTGCAAGGCGGCATAAAAAGGCGGGATGCGGCCTTGCCGTTCGCGCATCATGTCAAAGGCTACCCGAATGTGATGGTTAAGATCGGCTTTAAACTCTCGTAAAGCCGGACCGGTCATGTTAGCCGGCAGTGGATGGGTGGCGTGGGGGCTAGCCAGTCGAGGCCGACATATTGCCGGTAACACGCCTGATCATCGTCTTTCTGATGCTGGGAAGCTTCGCGCTTCTCTTTGCCCAACTGGTGCGCCAGTCCGAAGAGACGAGCTTCCGACCTCAGCCAACAGCGTCGCGCTGCGGTGATGCCGCCGGGGCTCCATGCCCACAAAGGGCGCTGTAGTCACGAAGGCATACGGATCGTCGGCCTGGTGACCAGCGGCACGGGTTCTGCGCAGTCGAGGATCTGACGCGACGGACGCCTGTTCACTGCGCCAACCATTTGCAGGTTCACGCCACAACTCGTCCCGATTCATCAACGGTCTCGCCTTGACCATATCATGACGGTTCACCGGCGCATCGGCCATATCATCGCCGGTCGGTGCCGTATGTTTCGGCAAAAAGATATTGACTGTATGTTTAGTCATAGTTATTCGTGGCGTCCAGGATGGCCAGCCGGTGTGCCGGTGAATGGTCACGGAGGAGAGGGGAATATCTTGACAGCCATGCGGCCCGCCGTTGAGGCGAAGGGCGTCACCAGGGTCTTCCGGGGAACCGGCCAGGATGCGGTCAGAGCGCTCGACAATGTCTCCGTCGCGATCCGCGAAAATGAATTCTTCACGCTGCTGGGGCCATCCGGCTGCGGAAAGACGACGCTGCTACGGCTGATCGCCGGCTTCGACTTTCCGACCGACGGCGAGATCCTGCTCTATGGTCAGGACATCGCGCCGCTGCCGCCGTTCAAGCGGCCGGTCAACACCGTCTTCCAGTCGTACGCGCTGTTTCCGCACATGACGGTTGCCGACAACATCGGCTTTGGCCTGAAGATGATGGGCAGGCCGAAGGCCGAAATCGCTGCACGTGTCGACGCGATGCTGAAACTCGTCCACATGCAGGAATTGAAGAACCGGCGCACCAGCCAGATCTCCGGCGGCCAGCAGCAGCGCGTGGCGCTCGCCCGGGCGCTCGCACCGCAGCCGAAAGTGCTTTTGCTCGACGAGCCGCTGTCGGCGCTCGACTACAAGCTGCGCAAGGAAATGCAGATCGAGCTGAAGCGGCTGCAGCACGAAACCGGCATCACCTTCATCTTCGTCACCCACGATCAGGAAGAGGCCCTGACCATGTCGGACCGCATCGCCGTCATGTCGTCGGGCAATATCCTGCAGGTCGGTTCGCCCTGGGAAATTTATGACCATCCGGCGGAGCGGTTCGTCGCCGACTTCATTGGCGAGACGAACTTCCTGACCGGCATGGTCGAAAGTGCAGGCGATGGCCAGGCGCAGGTCGCCTTGCGCTCGGGTGCGAAGATTCGCGCGACCGCCGCCGTGGACTTCCGCGCCGGCGGCAACGCAACGCTGATGGTCCGGCCCGAACATGCGAAGCTCGTCAAAGGCCGCGGCGATCTCGGCGGCACGATCGAGAACATCGTCTATTTCGGCACCGACACGCATATCCATGTCCGGCTGGACGAAGGCGATGTCTTCATGGTGCGCCAGCAGAATTCGCGCAGCGCCGGCTGCGGTTTCGAAAACGGCACCAGGGTCGGTATTTCCATCGGCAATGACGCCGCCCAGTTGCTGAAGGACTAGGGCGATGGCAACCGCGAGAGAGGTCGCCGAAAAGGCCGAACGTGACGATATCAGGTCGCGCTGGCTGCTTTCCGCCCCGGCGCTGCTGATCGTCTTCCTCGCGGCGCTTGGGCCGCTGCTGATCGTGATCGTCTACTCCTTCCTGACGCCGGGCAATTACGGCGATGTGAAGTGGCAGTTTTCGACCGACGCCTGGGTGAGCGTGCTGTTCGAGCGCGATGTCTTCGACGACACGCTGTCCTTCGCCACCGCCTATCTGTCGATCTTCTGGCGCTCGGTGTCGCTGTCGCTGGCAACCACTGTGCTGACCCTGATCCTCGGTTTTCCCACCGCCTATTTCATCGCCACGCGGCCGGATCACCGGCGCGACATCTGGCTGTTCCTGATTACCATACCGTTCTGGACGAACCTTCTGATCCGCACCTTTGCCATGCAGGAAGTGCTGCGCAATGACGGCATCATGAATTCGGCGCTGCAAGCGCTTGGCATCACCGACCATCCGATCCAGCTCATGTACACCAATTTCGCCGTGCTGGCCGGCATGGTCTACGTCTTCCTGCCGCTGATGGTGCTGCCGCTCTACGCCAGCATGGAGAAGATCGATTTCCGCCTTGTCGAGGCCGGCTATGATCTCTACGCGACGCGGCTCGAGGTGTTGAGGCGCATCATCGTCCCGCTGGTCACGCCGGGCATCGTCGCCGGCTCGATCCTGGTCTTCATTCCCTCGCTTGGCGCCTATGTGACGCCGCGCGTGCTGGGCGGCGGCACCAATCTGATGATCGGCAATCTGATCGAGCTGCAATTCGGCCAGGGCCGAAACTGGCCGCTTGGCGCGGCGCTGTCGATCACCTTGATGGCGATCGTCATGGTGGCGCTGCTGTTTTATGTCAGCAACACGACCAGATCGGATGGCGCCCATGCCTAAGCGCTTCGACGTCCGACGGCAGAACGGCTTCGTCAGCTTGGCGATACTGTGTTTCTTCCTGCTTTATCTGCCGATCGCCACGCTGGTGGTCTACGCCTTCAACGACAACGATTCCCTGGCGATCTGGAAGGGCTTCTCGCTGCGCTGGTTCCATGTGGCCTGGAACAACGGGCTGGTGATCGAATCGTCGCTCCGCTCGTTCCAGATCGCGGCCGTCACTGCGTTGCTGGCGACGGTCTCGGCGACCATGGCGGCGCTGGCGACGACCCGGACCAAACCCTATCGCGGATTGACCTTCAAATACGCCTTCATCAACCAGCCGCTGATGGTGCCGGAGATCGTCACCGCGGTGGCGTTGCTGATCGTGTTTTCGCGCATCAAGATCTGGACCGGCTATTCCGGCCTCGGCTACCTCATCGCCGCGCACACCGCTTTCTGCATTCCGTTCGCCTATCTGCCGATCCGGGCGCGGCTCGAAAGCATGGACCTGTCGCTCGAGACCGCGGCGGCCGACCTCTACGCGACGAAGTGGAAGACTTTTCTGCACGTGACCTTGCCGCTGCTTTGGCCGGGCATTCTGGCCGGGCTGATGCTCGCCTTTGTCGTCTCGCTGGATGACGTCGTCATCACCGAATTCGTCAAATCCGGCGGCCAGGACACGCTGCCCACCTACATGCTCGGCCAGATTCGCCGCGGCGTTACGCCCGAGATCAACGCAATCTCGACGGCGTTCCTGGTGCTGTCGATCGGCATCGTCACCGCCTTCTTTTTCGTCAGCAGGAAACGGACCTGAGGCAGCTTTGCCGCCGGTCCCAACAATGGGAGAAAGCAGCATGAACTGGAAACTGACCGCGACGGCCATCGGGCTGTCGATGCTGGCCGCTACGGGCGTGGCCCGCGCCGACGGCGAACTCAACATCTACAATTGGGGCAACTACACCAGCCCCGATCTGATCAAGAAGTTCGAGGAGACCTACAAGGTCAAGGTCACCGTCACCGACTTCGATTCCAACGACACCGCACTTGCCAAGATCCGCCAGGGCGGCGCCGGTTTCGACATCGTCGTGCCTTCGGCCAGCGTCGTTCCGATCTGGATCAGCGAAGACCTGCTGCTGGAGACCGATCCCAACAAGATGGAGAATTTCAAGAATATGGACCCGAAATGGGTCGACGTACCATTCGATCCGGGCCGCAAATACACCGTTCCGTGGCAGTGGGGCACGACAGGCGTGTCGGTCAACAAGTCGGTCTACTCCGGCGACATCAACACGTCCGCGATCTTCCTCGACCCGCCGCCCGAACTCGTCGGCAAGATCAATGTCGTCCCCGAAATGGGTGACATCATGTTCCTCGCCATCGCCTATGAAGGCGGCCAGTACTGCACCGACGACAAGGTGCTGCTGAAGAAGGTGCGCGACAAGCTGGTCGAGGCCAAGGCGAAATGGCTGTCCTTCGACTATGGCGCCGTCGACGGCCTGGGCAAGGGCGACATCGCGGCCGGCGTCAACTGGAACGGCATTTCGCTACGCCAGCGGATGCAGAACGACAAGATCGTCTACGGCTATCCCAAAGAAGGCTACCCGATCTGGATGGACAATGTCGCGGTGCTGAAGGACGCCAAAAACGTCGAAAATGCCAAGCTCTTCCAGAACTTCGTCATGGATCCGCAAAATGCCGCGATGATCTCGGCTTTTGCCCGCTATGCCAACGGCATCAAGGGCTCGGAAGCCTTCATGCCCGCGGACATGAAAGGTGCGCCGGAAGTCGATGTTCCCGCGCAATTCGCCGCCAAGGGCCAGTTCATGCAGGCCTGCCCGCCGGACGTCCAGGCGCTCTACACGAAAATCTGGACCGACCTCCAGAAATAACCTGACCCGGTTCTCCGCGCCGCCCGCCCCCCGCGGGCCCCCCCCCCCCGGGGCCACCCCCGCCGCGCCCCCGGGCCGCCCCAGCCGCCCCGCCCCCGCCCCCCGGCCACCTCCCGTTGCCAAACGCGATCCGGCGATCGCAGGAGACTTCCCATGACCGATCTCGACCTTTGCTACATGCCGGCCAGCGAGGCGCTGCGGCTGTTCAAGGCCAAGAAACTTTCGCCTGTCGACCTGATGCAGGCCACCATCCGACGCGCCGAAGCCACCAGGCCGACGATCAACTGCTTCACCTTCACGCATTTCGACGAGGCGATGGATCTGGCTGGGAAGGCCGAGGCCAAATACGCCAAGGGCGCCCGCACCGGGGCGCTCGAGGGGCTGCCCATCGGCATCAAGGATGAGAGCTATATCAAGGGCAAGCCGACATCGCATGGCTCGCTGCTGTCCAAGGATGCCATCGGCGGTCATACCTCGACGATGAACGAACGCATCATCAAGGCCGGCGGCATCGTGCATGCCCGCACGGCGACTCCTGAATTCAGCTGCGCCGGCTATACCTGGTCGAGGCGCTGGGGTGTGACGCGCAATCCGTGGAATCCGGATTTTACGCCGGGCGGTTCGTCCGGCGGTGCGGCGGCGACGCTGGCTTCCGGCACATCGTCGATCGCCACCGGTTCGGACATTGCCGGATCGATCCGCATTCCCGCATCGGCCTGCGGTCTCGTCGGCTTCAAGCCGCCTTACGGCCGCAATCCGGACGAGCCGCCATTCAACCTCGACTTCTACTGCCACACCGGACCGCTGGCGCGAAACGTCAGGGATGCGATCGTGCTGCAGAATGTCATGGCTGGACCGAGCCCGCTCGACATCGCCACGCTGCGCCCAAAACTGCGCCTGCCGCTCGACTACAAGCCGATCAAGGGCTGGAAAATCGCTTTCTCGATGGACCTTGGCTCCTTTGAAATCGACCCGGACGTGCGCAAGAACACGCTTGCCGCCTGCGAGGTGTTCCGCTCGCTTGGCGCTATGGTCGAGGAAGTCGACCTTGGCTGGGGCGACGACGTGCTCAAAGCCGGCATGGCCTATCTGGAGCATCTCTTCGGTGCCTCGCTTGCGCAACTGCTCAAGGAGCACGGCAAGGACATGACGACCTATGCACGGCAGTTCGCCGAGGACGGGCAAAAGTCCAAGGCCACGGACTTTGTCGCGACCCTGGACGTGGCGGCCAGGATGTACCAGACGCTGGGCCCGCTGCTGGAAAAGTACGATGTGCTGATCTGCCCGACCAACGCGCTTCCCTCTGTGCCGGCGGAGTTCGATCAGACCAAGGGTACGGTCGAGATCAACGGGAGAGAGGTGAACCCGTCGCTTGGCTGGGTGATGACAACGCCGTTCAATATGATGAGCCGCTGTCCGGTTCTATCGATCCCTTCGGGCCGCGCGGCAAGCGGCGTGCCGACAGGCATCCAGATTGTCGGACGCAGCTATTGCGACGCCGATGTCTTCCGAGCCGCACTGGCCTATGAAACGGCGCAGGGCCAATGGTACACGAACACCGAAACACGCCCGTCGCTCTGACCGGGCGATGAGGCCCTTGCCGCGATGGTGCTTGATCTCCGGCTTCGGTTGTGGTGAGCCGACGCTGGACACTCGATGCCCGAACCTCAGGTGGGCTGGCGATCGCCGCCGCATGGTTCGAAAGGAACTGACGAAGATGGCGCAACGCAAGGCTATAGTGGCACCCGAGACACGCAAGGTTGCCGTCACTGCGGGTCGGGGCTCGAACATAGAAACGGCTCCCAAAGACCGCCGCCGCGAGCGCGGCGAAGCGAGCGTGCAGCGCATCATCGACGCCACCATCGAGCTGATCGCGGAGGAGGGCTTGGCGAGCGTCACCATGCAGCGCATCGCCCAGCATGTCGGTTCCTCCAACGCGCTGGTTGTTTTCCATTTTGGCAGCAAGGAGAATTTGTTCCGGGCCGTCCTGCAGTATCTCAGCGACCAGTATGACGAACTGTGGGTGTCTCTGGTGCGAGCGCCCGGCCTGTCGCCGGTTGAGCGCCTGCTCGGCGCGGTCAACTGCGCGCAAAACTTCGCCCGGCAGCATCCGAAATGGGTTTCGGTCTTTGTCGTATTCTCCAGCGACCGCAAGAGCATGCAGATCTACAACGAGATCGGCCTGCCGAGCGACCTTGCCTACACCGCCGAGGCGCGCGAGCTGCTGATCGAGATTTCGCGCAGCGGCGGCTATACCGACGTCGACATAGACACCCTGTCGGAGAGCTTGAATTATCTGGTTCATGGCGCCTGGTATTGGGATCACCTGAACCCTCGCGGCCGTAATACCAACGTGCTGCGCAAGACCATGCTGCTCCTGCTGCATCAGGCGTTTCCGCGGCATTTCGAACTGATGCCTTGATCCCACTTAAGGGCTTTGCCGCAGATGGCAGCCGGCCTGCCGCTTCTGCGCCAGATACTCGTCGACAAGCTGGCGGTAGCGCACCTTGCCGAAGCTCGGAAAATGGCCGCCATGCACGACCGAGACATCGAGGTCGCGCAGGCGCATGAGGGTCGCCATGTAGTCTGATATGTCCGAGTGGTAGACATCGTCGATCAGCGGGCCGTCATAGATGATGTCGCCGGATAACAGGATGCCCGTCCTGTTCTCGTAGAGTGCGATGCCGCCGGGTGAGTGGCCGGGCGTGTGGATCACCTCGAAGGCGCGGTCGCCGAGATCGACGACATCGCCCTGCGCGAGCAGGCGGCCGGCGGGTGCGGGCAGAATGCCGTAGCGCGCCGTGTCCCAGCCTTGCGGCATGCCATCGAACATCTCGTCCGTCGCATAGGTGCCGGCGGCCGTCCATTCGTTGCGCGGATCGGCGAGGATGTGAGCCTCGGCCGCGTGCACGCAGCGGTCGGGAAATTCGTGGTGGCAGCCGATATGGTCGAAATGCGTGTGGCTGGCGACGCAAATGAGCTTGCGCTCGCTCACCAGCGGCACGTGACGCCGGAGGCTGAAATGGCCAAGCCCGGTGTCGAACAGAAGATCGCGGTCGCGGCCGCGCACATGCCACATGTTGCAGCGGAAGAACGGCTTGATCCACGGCTCATGGATCAGCGTCACGCCATCGCTCATGCGGATGGTCTCGTACCAGTCTGGAGCGTCGATGACCGCAAGCGTGCCCATGCTCAGTCCGTCAGCAGGATGATCTGGTCGGTATCGCAGGAAATCGCGACCGTGTCGCGCGGCCGGACGGCGGCCGTCGCCGGCAGCCTGGCGATGAAGTGAAGCGAGGGGTCTTGGGCGGAAACGGCGAGCACGCGCTTGAAACTGCCCTGGAAGACGACGTCGCTCACCTCAGCCGTTCCCAACTTTACGGTGCCAGCGGCCGCGCCGAGGACAAGATGCTCCGGCCGTATGGCCAGCACAACGGCAGCGCCCAACGGCAGCGTGCCGGGCAGCGAAACCGGCCCGACCGGCGTCGCGACGGTGCTTGTCCGGTTCCCGGCCTCCGTGACCGTGCCGGCAAGGATCGTGCTTTCGCCCATGAAGGTGGCGGAAAAGCGCGTCGCCGGCCGCGCATAGACGCGCTCGGGCGGGCCTTCGTCCTCGATGCGCCCGTCATTCATCACCACGCAATGGTCGGCGAGCGCCATCGCCTCTTCCTGGTCGTGGGTGACGTGAATGAAGGCGGTGCCGACGCGCTTCTGGATCGCCTTCAATTCGTCCTGCATCTGCCGGCGCAATTTGAGGTCGAGCGCGCCGAGCGGCTCGTCGAGCAACAGCACCGCCGGTTCGATCACCAGCGCACGCGCCAGCGCCACGCGCTGCCGCTGGCCGCCGGAGAGCTGATGCGGCTTCTTGTCGAAGGCGGAGGCGAGGCCGACCAGGGCCAGCGCCTCGCGCGCCTTTGCCGCCCGCGTCGCGCCGTCGGCGCCCTGCATGCGCAGGCCGAAACCGACATTGCTGCCGACGCTCATATGCGGAAACAGCGCATAGTCCTGGAACACCGTGGTCGTCGGGCGCTTGGCCGGCGGCACCGACGTGCAGTCCTCGCCACGGATGAGCACCTTGCCTTCGCTGGGCGTGACGAAGCCGCCCAGAATGGACAGCAGCGTCGTCTTGCCGGACCCAGAGGGGCCAAGCAGGATCGTGTAGCTGCCGGGCTCGATCTGCAGCGACACGTTCCTCAGCACCATGTGCTGGCCGAAGCGGTGCGAGACGGAGCTGATATCGACCAGCGGCGCGGTCATGCCTTTCTCCTCCTCAACAATGTCAGTTCGAACAGCACGACCAGCACGATGGAGACGGCAAAGACCAGTGAGCCGACGGCGTTGGTCTTTGGATTGAGTCCGGAACGCAAGAGGTTCCAGATCTCGACCGGCAGCGTGGTGTCGAAGCGGGTGAGCAGGAAGGAGATCACGAACTCGTCCCAGGAAAAGGTCATCGACAGGAAGAAGCCGGCGAAGATGGCCGGCGCCATGACCGGCACGGTGATCAAAAGCAGCACCTTCCATTCCGGCGCGCCGAGGTCGCGCGCGGCGCGCTCGATGTTGATCTGGTGGTCGCCCATCTGGCTGTAGATGATGGCAAAGCACAGCGGCAGGTTGATCACGACATGGCCGATGCCGGCGGCGAGCAACGATTTCGGCACGCCGGCCCAGTTGAACAGCACCAGCAAGCCCATGCCGATGATGAGATAGCTGACCGTCAGCGGCAGCGTGATCAGCCCGCGTAGCAGGCCGGAGCCGGGCAGGACGAAGCGGGCAAAGCCCCACGCCGAGAGGAAGCCGAGCGTGACGGCGGCGAGCGACGAGATGGACGCCACCAGCAGCGAATTGACCAGCGCCGAGGTCAGCCTTGTGTCCGAGAGAACCGCCTCGTACCAGCGCATCGACGGGCCGGTGAAGGGCGGGATCGGAAACGACGTCGCCTGCAGCGAAAACAGCACCAGCACGACGACCGGCAGGAAGATGAAGCCGTAGATCAGGACGGCGTAGAGCCAGGAGGCGATGCCGACGATCCTGCGCATCTCAGGCCCGCTCGATCTTCAGCCAGCGGGCGCAAGCGAGGTAGGCAATGGTGACCACCGCCATCAGGATGATCGACAGCGCCGAGGCCAGCGGAAAATCGCCGCGCCGGCCGATCTGCATCATCACCAGCTGCGGCATCAGAAGCTCGTTGTTGCCGCCCAGGATCTGCGGCGTGATGTAGTCGCCGATGCACAGCACGAAGGTCAGGAAGGCGCCGACCATGATGCCGGGCAAGGTCAGCGGCAGCACGACATGCAGGAAGGTGCGCACCGGCCCGGCGCCGAGATCGGCGGCGGCCTTGCGGTAGCTCGGGCTGAGCTGCTTCAGATTGGCGAAGATCGTCAGCGTCAAAAGCATGACGAAGAAATGCACGAAGCCGGTGACGGTGGCGAAACGCGTGTTGGCGAGTTGCAGCGGCTCGCTGAACAGGCCGGTGCCGGTCAAGGCACGATTGATGACGCCGTTCTGCGCCAGCACCAGAAGCCAGGAATAGGAGCGCACGACATAGGAGGTCCAGAACGGCAGCACCGCCAGCATCAGCGCCAGCCTCTGCCAGCGTTCCGGCACCTGTTCGGCGAGGATCCAGGCGAAGGGATAGGCAAGCAGCACCGAGACGACGGTGACGATGGCGGTGACCTGCAGCGAGTTCACCATCGCCTGCCAGTAGGAAGGGTTGGTGAAGAACTGGCTGTAATTGGACAGCGTGAGGCCACCGCCTTCATGCGCCGTCAGGCTGGAAAACCCCATCGCGATGAAGGGCAGCACGAAGAACAGCAGCGTCCAGCCGAGCGCCGGCGTCACCAGCGCCCAGGGCAGAGCAGAGCTCGCCCGGGGCAAGGCACGGCCCGCCCGGGGCAGGGTATGCCCGTCCTTTGCCGACGTGCTCATGAGCGATATCCGCTCATTTTGCCTGCAGCATTTCGGTCCACATGTCCTGCATCTTCTTGTCGAGATCGGCGTTGGGCGCCGGGTAGGCCTGGGCCCGCGCCAGGAAGCCCGGCTGCTCGTCGAAGCGCAACACCTTCTTCTGGTCGTCGGTCAAAGTCGCCTTGGTGTTCGCCGGCATGCCCCAGTAACAGGACGAGGTGGCAAGCCGCGCCTGGCCCTCCGGGCTCATGATGTACTGGATGAATTTCAGCGCCATGTCCTTGTTCTTGGAGTCCTTGAACATGGCCAGCGACTGCGACCAGAGAATCGCACCTTCCTTCGGGATGGAGAAGTCCAGTGCCGGGTTCTCTTTGGCCAGCCCCGCCGTCACCCATTCGCCGCCGCCAACCAGTATGTCGACCTCGCCGGTCGCCAGCGCCGTCTGGCTGGCGGTCACTTCGCCGACCAGCTTGGCATTGGCCTTCATCTTCAAAAGCTCGTCCTTGAGGGCGGGCAGGTCGGCTTCGGTGAGGTCGGCCGTCTTCTTGCCGATGGCGAGCGCCGCCATGCCGATGACCGGCAGATAGTAGTCGTAGATGGCGACCTTGCCCTTGTATTTATCGCTGGTGAGGGCTGCCATCGACTGCATGTCGGCCGGATCGACCTTGGTCTTGTTGTAGCCGATCGTGTTGTAGCCGAACTTTTCGGTGATGCCGTAGCGCTTGCCGCCGACCACGGTGGAACCGTCCATCTTCACCTGCGGGAACAAATCGGCCACCGGCAGTCTGTCTTCCGGCAGCGGCTCGAACAGGCCCTTTTCGACGCCGCGCGGCACGTCGATGCTATCGATCACCATCACGTCCCAGTCGCCCGGCTGCGACTGTTCGACGATGGCCAGCCCAGCGCCGGTGCCCTCGAATTCCTTGACGTTGACCTTGACGCCATTGGCCTCCTCGAACGGCTGCAGCAATGCCGGATCGGTATGATCGCACCAGATCAGCGCATTGAGGTCGGCGGCCTGGGCAGCGCTGCCGGCTCCAAGCAGCAGCGCGGTGGCGGCACATGCCGCATGCAGATGGCTCTTCAGAACGGAAAGCGGATTCCTGGATGCAGGTTTAGCGGACATCGAGTGTTCTCCCTTGCCTTTGTGGCTTCTTGCAAAAAATTGAACCAATTCTAAAATTGAGTCAATTCTGTTTTTATGGCAAGAGGCTGGGATGAGCGGATTGCGGGCAAGGCAAAAGGCGGACCGGCACCGCCGCATCATCGAGGCGGCGGCGGAACTGTTTCGCGAGGCCGGCTATGAAGGCGCCAAGATCGAGGCGATCGCCGCCCAGGCCGAGGTCTCGGTCGGCACCATCTACAACTACTACCAGAATAAGGGCGACATCCTCGGCGCGATCGTCTCGCTGGAGGTCAACGAGGTGCTCAATGCCGGGCAGGGCGTCGTCGCCAGGCCGCCGGCCAATGTCGGCGATGCGCTGGACACGCTGATCGGCATCTATATCGAGCACTCGCTGCACTATCTCAGCAAGGAGATGTGGCGGCAGGCGATGGCGATCTCGACACAGCTGCCGGACAGCCCGTTCGGCCAGGCCTACACTGGGCTCGATCGCTCACTCACCGAACAGATCCGCGCCCTGATCGCCCGATTGCAGGTGCTCGGCCTGGTGCGGCAAGACATCGATGGCGCAGCCCTCGGCGAACTGATCTTCAACAACATGAACATGATGTTCATCGAGTTCGTGAAGCGCGACGCGGCGAAGATCCCGGAGCTGCGCGCGGCGATACGAAGGCAGAACCGCATTCTGGTGGCGGCGATTGCGGTATGAAAGGAGTCAGGAGCAGACAAGAGAAATCGTCGCTTCGGCACAAGACCTGGTTTCAGACGAGGCTCGCCTCTTGAGTTGAATTTGAAATCTGGTACAACTTAGGGGGGCATAAATAGGGGAGGGGTAAATGGGGGCGTTTTCCATCTGGCATTGGGCGATCATGCTGCTGTTGATCGGCGTGCCTGTTTTCTTTGCTGTTCGATCAGCCACGAAGCCGTCACAGAATCCTGAGGCTCTTGTAGGCATCGGCGGCTGGCTGATGCTGCTGGCGATCGGTCAGACATTGTCACCGCTGCGCACACTCGCCGACTTCGCCAATTCGGCCGACGGCTACCAGCAGCTCATGACCCTCCCGAATGGCCCACTGGCAGTGTATGGCGAGGTTGCTCTCAATCTGGCGTTTCTGGCGCTTCAACTGGTCGTGCTCGTTTCGATGCTGCGGCGAAGCCACCGCTTTCCGCAATTGTTTCTGCTCCAGTGGCTCGCGATCCCTGTCGTTTTTGTGCTGGACACGATCTGGGTTGCGTCAGTTCTGGGCGTGCCGGTGAGCCAGGTGCTCGTAGGCAATGCGCTGGCGGCGCACATAGTCTCGTTTGTGCTGACAGGGCTCTGGGTCGCCTACGTCTACAAGTCTGTCAGGGTGCGGAATACGTTCACCAGGACGAACGCATCTGCCCAAATCGCGAGCGCCTCATAGGGGATATCGGGGCGGCCGGACACCAAGGTCGCGCACGCGCGTGAGCGTCGCCATGAAGTCGGAGATGTCCGAGTGATAGAAGTCGATCGATCAGCGGGCCGTCAGAGATGATGTCGCCGAATAACAGGATGCCCGTCCTGTTTTCGCAGAACACGATGCCACCGGGGCCCGTTCGGCCAGGCCTACACCGCGCTCGACCGCGCGCTGACCGAGCAGATCCGCGCCCTGATCGCCCGGCTCCAGGCGCTCGGCCTGGTGCGGCAGGACATTGACGGGGCAGCACTCGGCGAACTGATCTTCAACAACATGAACATGATGTTCATTGAGTTCGTGAAGCGCGACGCGGCGAGGATACCGGGACTGCGCGCGGCGATGCGCAGGCAGAACCGGATTCTCGTGGCGGCGATTGCGATGTGAGAAAGAGTCAAGGCAGCTTGCAGAACGTCAGCAACTGCAATCGCAGATAAAACCTAACACGCCGCGTTCATCTCAAGGAGCTCACACGCCTTCGGCGACAGATTGGAGACGTTCAACCACCAGTCAGCGCCCCAGCTGAACAAGGTGCAAACGAGCTGAGCGCGTTGCGGCGTCAACGGCGGACGGACCAGAAATGTCCAGATCGTGAGCCGACGTTAAGCGACAAATTTCGCAGATTGCACGTTAGTCTGTTGCCTTCGCAGCCCGTTCGGCTTTCCCGAATTTTGACTCTTCCCGCAGCGATTTGAAAGCCAACGCCACCCCTTCGGACCGCTTGGCATCTTCCTCATTTTCTACCCAAGGCCAAACCAATGCCAATAGACCATCGATTGGCCCTTCAGTCTGGACGCAATCGACAATCGCGTACCAACGGTCGCTGTGAGTATCGTATTTGTGTTTGGAGCCGATCGCTTCAGCAGCACCTGCGGTGTTAGCGTTGAGTTCCTTGGTCACCGCATAAGTAATTCCGCCGCTTGCCGTCGAAACTGAGAAAGCTTTGATGGCCTTGCTGGTGAATCGAATTTCCTTTCTAAGCGCATCGATGTGCCCGGAAATGTCGGTCAGCGCCTGCTCGGAAAAATCGTAGAGATCGATGACAACGGAAGCGATTGCAGGGCCGGCATTTTTCAACTCGGCCAGCAGTTCAGAAATTATCGGGATGTCCAGCGTCTCGACAACACCCTTTGGTCGTTCCGCATCAATGCCCACGTCAGCCGCAATCATGTAGTCATCGATAGCCGTCGCAAAATCGCGGTCCAACATCATCATGTCCGCGTCGGGCGGAAGCGCCAGCTTGGCCCGAATGTGGTAGCCGAGAAAATTGTACTCACTATCTGAGATCACCTTCTCGAACACATCCGATCGGCACTTAAGGTAAAATAGCATCTCGATTGGCGTGGGGAGCATTTTCGCCACACAATCAAGGACGCCAAGATCCCAAATAACAGGCGCGATGTTGTCGCCCTGGTTTAGCATCTTGCCTGAGAGGAATGTCGACGCCGGGAAAGGGTCGCTAAGAATCACTACGGGAAAGAAGCGGGGATGGGAGGGTATTTTTAGCGTTTTGCCCTTCGCCGTTTGGCATTGCAAACCACCCTTGATAAGCTCGACACAGCGCAGTGCCTGCTCGTACGGATCTTGTATGGCTCCTTTGAAATCTGTCTTAAGCGCCTCTGTGTTACCTGCTCGTGCCTTCAACGTGACGCGCTTTGATTTGGCTTGCACAACGAGGGCGAATTCACCGTAGACGACAAGGACATCAATTTCGGCCACGACCGTTTTTGTGCCGTCGAGAATTGAGACATTTTGAAAAACGTTGGCAGCACCAAACACGCCCGTGAGGATATGTGCCGAGGTCTTTTCTAAAAACTCACCCCGTTTTTTTGCCGCCGCATCGCGGTAGGCTTTGTCAGCCATCATCCAATAGAATGGGCTCTCGTAAATGGATTCAAGAAGGCGGTACTGATTGGGAACATAAAGGCAGTCACCAATATCGATGGCCGGCGCGATGGCCGTCTGATTGACAGCGAACGGATCGGTGAAGTCTGCGTTTGCGCCGGTGCCGGAAATGGCGAACTTGGCGAAAAATCTGGCGGCCTTTTCGCCAAACTTCTCCTGCACGTCGTTTTTGGCGATCAGCAAACTGTTCGTGAGATCGCCATTCGTAAATTGATGGCCCTCCATCCGCATGTGGCCGACCGCTGTCATTTGATCGTTGATCCGACCGATGATGAAATGTGCAATTTCTAACATCGGTCTGATTGAGAGACCGGCATTCTGTACGAACCAGACCGCATCCTCGCGGTAGCGTTGTCGGCTAAAGTTTGAAAACTGATGCAGGTAAAAGCTCTCAGCACCGTAGTAAATAGCCTCTCGGGCTACGAGACCGATCGAACCGGGATCATCAATGAAGCTTTGCGTATCCTTGTCGAATTCGGGGGCACAGTCCTTTAATATGCAGTCATGTAGTTCGCGCAGGAGCCTATCGGCATCCGCTGCGAACGAGTCATCTTGTGCAAGAACCGAAAAAGCCTTGTCTGTGTCAGCCTGAACAGTCAGGCCTAAAAGCAGCATCAACTCATTTTTGTTTAGCTTCGACGTGGACCAGCGGTGCTCTGGATCGTCGGCGATGCTCCCGTCATGTGTATCTATGGTTACAACCCAGTCGCGATAGATGATCGAAGAGATTTCATGCAGGGCGCCGTCGCGCTGCGCTAGTGACCGAAGGTCTGCGAATATTTCTTCGCTGGTGCGAGGTTCCGGCCCGGCCTGTGCAGCTTCCGCTGACGCCTCCTGTTCAGGAAGCGAACCGCCTTCTTCGGTCATAGCGCTGGCTTAGAATGTTCGACCCGCGCTAAATGCGCGCGAGGCCGCACGCTCACCGACAATTCAACCTCTTGCCCGAGCTGGGTTAAAACGGTCATGAGGCGATCTAGCGTAAATCGTCCGAGATTGGCGCGGCGAATGCGAGAAAAGTCAGCGTGGCTGATCCCGGTGGCGTCTTGCGCTTTACGGGTCGTCCAGCTGCGGTCGTCCAGAATCTTTATGATCTCGGAGGCCATTATAGCTTTGGCTTGTAAGAGGTCGGCGTCATCGCGATTGAAGTCGCGAAACACATTGCCACTGCCGTGAACCAATTCCATGTCGTCTTCTTTTTTCGTGCTCATCTCAGCATCTCCTTCAGTCGCTTTATCCGCTCAAGGACCAGATCGATCTCCTGTTTGGGTGTTTTTGATTCCGCTCTTCGACTTCTTTTGAAAGGCGTGGACGACCCACAAAGCGCCTTCAAATGGAATCGTGTAGACTGCGCGATAGTTGGCAAATTTGCCACCATAGTCAAGTCTTTCGCTTGTCCTGGGCGATGAAGGATTGACCTCTGCCCCGATAGACAGGCCCGCCAGTAGAGCATGACAGGGGCGAGGAACATGGTCCTCCGCCGCCGGTAGAATCGAACAAGGATTGCGCTTTCAGGCAACCAGCCGTTGCGCTCGCATCGGCTCATAAAGCATGGCAAAGATTATATCGGTCATTTCGTCAGCCAACTCCGGAAGCAGCCGGTCGATGGACCCGACGAAACTAGAGCCAGAAAACTTCGAATTTCCCGGAATGCGGCGCGCGATGGTTTGATAGGCCTTGAGCATATCCTTGCCCAAAGTGTTTCCCCGGCTATCTCGAACGTGGGCCTCATCGCGAGAGTCTATCGAGATACAATCCCATCTAACCTCGACGTACTTTCGGCGAGTTTCGACGCGCACATTTGGAATGTTCCGCTCTTGGCATTCGCGGTACCAATAGTTGTTCATATTGAGGTCGCCGCTCGAAAACTCGACCCAGATGCGCTCCGGCAATCCATGCGATCTGATTATCCCGCCAATGCTGGAAAGATCGAAATCGGAGTAACCAAGCTGCGAAAGTCGTACCGACAATTGAAGACTATCGAGCCGGCCAAGGATGGGCGTGGATTTGGGTGCGCTCTTGATGGCGGCAAGCATTGCAGCGTTAGTGCTGTATCCTACAGCAAACGCTAGCGCCTCAGTGAGGTGTGAGGACTTTAGATGCGGCGAGACGTTCCGCAGTTCCGTTTTGACGAAATCGATATTGTCGGAAGTAAGTAAAATAGCGGCCATGTGTGCGGTCCCTTCATGAAGATCGTCTGTCGCCGATTACGAGACGATCCAAAGGATCGAATCACGGGGCCGATTTGCCTAGGTCTCCACTTTGACCCGGCGACAGGTCAGGTAGGAATCACCAGTATGATGGTACGCCTACCTAAACGATTGGATCAAGGTCCTCGTGAGTCACGGTAAGCTTGGCTATCACCGGTTTTCGCCCCGTTTACGAATTCTCATAACATGGCTGTTCGGCACGTAAGCCGGTCGGCGATGCGCAATCGGTGGGACGGCCGTATTTGATTTGACGGCTCGTCCAGCGAAACGAGGAATCGCTCCGGAAAACGGCCTGTCTGTTCTGGCACCAATTTTCAGACGGAGGCCGTGAAGGCGATAGTGCTGCTTCGCCTTGGTATCCCTGCAACCTCGTCCAATATTTCAATGAGGTTGTCGGTCCTCTCCCTATGCTCACGGAGTCTTCTCGGATCGATTGGCTTACTCACGAAAGGAGGGTTATCGAACCGCGAAAATCTCAACACCATTCAAGATGTAGGAGACATGAAAATGGACGGAACCGAACTGGTGCCCCCGGACGGAATCGAACCGCCGACCTTCGGTTTACAAAACCGCTGCTCTACCAGCTGAGCTACAAGGGCACGGCGCTCCCGTTAGCATATTTGTTGCGCCAGTAAAGACAAAACTCCGTTTTTTTCCGGCATGTCGTATGGGCCGTCGGCGAGGGGCATCCTGAAAACCGCCAGATTGCTTCCTACATCTAGGGAAGGTGCAATCGCTTCGAGCAGGGGTGTCGCATGATCAGATTTGTCATCATTCTCCCGATCATCTTCGTGACCTGGATGCTGCTGGTGAAGATCATCAGCGATGTGAAGAAGGCCAATGTCGACTGGACCGGCGTCACCACCATCATCGGCTTCATCGCGCTGGCTTTCTGGCTGCGCCATGTCACCGGGATGTGAAAAGAGCGAATAGCGAATAGCGAGTAGGGAGTAGGGAATGGGGTGCGAGGGATTCCTTGGTATCCCTGCCTTTCCCTACTCGCTATTCGCTACTCACTATTCGCTCTAATCTCCAAAACCTTTCGAACCTTTTCCCGCGTCGCGCCGACTGATGGTCAGGGGCGAATGGGTCGCCTCGATCAAGGATCCAGGAGATCATCGTGTTCAAGCGCACTCTCACCTCAGGCCTCGTCGCCATTTTCGTCGCCACCGGCGCGCTCGCCGGCACTGTCGGCACCTCGTCCGCCCACGGCATGTACGGCCATCATCACAACCATCATAAGAAGCACTTCAAGAAGTTTTGGTGGAAGCACCACAATCCTCATCACCACAGGCACGGCAAGGTGATCATTTTCCTTTGATGGAGGGACCCATTCTTCCAAGAGGGCGGCTTCGGCCGCCCTTTTTGCATTGGCGATCACCTTGTGAAGGGGGACGGCAAAGCCGCCGATCTCCCCGGCAAGGGCAGGGCAATCGCATATGGCGCTCCCCCACTCCGTCTCGGCTTCGCCGAGCCACCTCTCCCCCACATTCGTGGGGGAAGAGGAAATGCCAACCACCGAGGTCGCGGCCTTGAAAAGCCTGGGTTTCCTCTCCCCCATGGACATGCTATCGGATTCACACATTTCGCAGTCCGAGGTTGGCGCCGTATTTGATGGCCCAGAATTCGGCGAGGCCGATGCGCATGACCTTT